>CAYOPD010000007.1:0-2054 GCA_964405735.1 uncultured Saprospiraceae bacterium
GGTTACCGGTTCGAGACCGGCGTGGTCCGGCAACTGGACGCCGTGCACCAAACCTATATCACTTCCGGTAAGAAAAATGAAGTGCTCACGGTCCAGGACCTGCCTGCCAATCTTGCGGAAAAAACCGCCCGGCAGATTTTCGCCAAAAAACCGGGCACCTTTGTCTACGATATGGATGGATCCGGAAACCAGGTAAACGTCTCCACCCGCGGCCTGGACCCTCACCGGAGCTGGGAATACAATATCCGGCAAAACAACATCATGACCAATTCGGACATATACGGCTATCCGGCAAGCCACTACAGCCCCCCCATGGAGTCCATTTTACGTATAGAAATGTTGTCCGGTACTTCCAGTCTCCAATATGGATCACAATTCGGAGGTTTGATAAACTATGTCACCAAACAGGGGGATACGTCCAAACCCATCCGTTATGAAAGCCTGAGTTCCATTGGGTCCTATGGATTGCTGAGCACTTTTCATTCGATTGGCGGGAAAAGCGGAAGGTTCAGGTATTATGCTTATTACCAGAAGCGCAACTCAAAAGGATACCGGGATGATTCCCGCTCTGACGCACAGGCCCAGTTTTTTAATTTAATTTATACCGCAGGCCCGACCATCAATATCAAAGCAGAATTGGCCAGGAGTCAATATCTGTATCAGATACCTGGGCCCCTTACGGATGCCATGTTTAAAGATAACCCCAGGCAGTCTAGCCGCCGCAGAAACTATTTCAGCCCGGATATATATGTCCCTTCGCTCACGGTGGATTGGAAAATCAGCCCTTCCACCATACTAAACTGGGTAAGTTCGGCCGTGCTTGGAACACGAAGCAGTGTGCAATTTATCGGCCTGGCTGACGTGGAAGATAAGATTGACCCTCTGACCGGCCAGTATAAACCGCGGCAGGTCGATATCGATAATTTCAACAGTTATTCCAATGAACTTCGCCTGCAGCAGCAATACCATTTCGGTAAGACAGGCGGCGTCCTGGTTGGCGGATTGAGATTTGTCAATAACGACTTGCACCGGAGGCAGCAGGGTAAGGGCACTACCGGGTCGGATTACAACCTGGAAATTACAGAAACGAATTTTGGAAGGGATATCCATTATAAAACAGACAACGTGGCCTTCTTTGCTGAAAATTTGTTTCAGCTGACACCGAAACTTCAATTTTCGGCGGGCTTCAGGGTTGAAAGCGGCACCAGTAAGATGAGGGGGATTATTTCCTATCTCCCGGATGAAAAAGTGCCTCAGGACATCGAACACCGTTTTCCATTGTTTGGCCTCAGTGGCCAATACCGGCTGAAATCAAACCACCTGATATACGGAGGCTGGTCCCAGGCCTACCGCCCGGTGATTTTTGCCGATATTATCCCGGCAACGGTACTTGACCGGTCTGACCCGGATCTCAAAGATGCCTTTGGCCACAATGCAGAATTAGGAATCAAAGGTCAGCTTGGTTCGGGACTGAAATACGACCTCAGCTTCTTCCGCATTTATTATAAAAACAGGATTGGCACCCAAGTCCTCACGGATGCCACCGGCGCGGCTTATTTCCTGAAAACCAATATCGGGGACAGCCGCACCCATGGGGTAGAGGCCTTCGCGGAACTTAACCTGGTGGACCGGGCTACGTATAAACTCTCTGTATTCAGTGCCACTTCCTTTTTTGATGCCGTTTATCTCAATGGCCAATTGAAGGACGGCAATGACAATAAATCCCTGAAGGGTAACCGCCTGGAAACGGTGCCTGAATGGATCAGCCGCAACGGGATTCAATTTAATTACAAACTGTTCACGGCGGTCCTGCAACACAGTTATGTTGCTGAAATCTTTTCCGATGCCCTGAACACCTTAAAGCCCAGCGCCAACGGAGCGAAAGGCATGGTGCCCGCTTATACCATCCTGGACCTGAACATGTCTTACCGGTTCAGTGTCCACTATCTCTTGAAATTTGGGATAAACAACATGGCCAACCGTCAGTACTTTACCAAACGACCTGCGGGTTATCCCGGCCAGGGGGTCTGGAGTTCCGACGGGCGCAGCCTGGT
>CAYOPD010000007.1:2154-71906 GCA_964405735.1 uncultured Saprospiraceae bacterium
GCTGAAATTCCGATCGGAGCCTTCGATTCCGAATCCATGTATCATGCGGATCGCCACTCCTCCCTCCTGATGGATATTCAAAACCGGTTTGTCTTCCCGGCAACCAAAATGGTCTTTATTTCGCAGGAATACAATGGCAGCATTCCGGGCATCTTAAAGTTGTTTATTGACGCGTGTTCCGTGGCCGATTCAAAAAAGGCCTTTTATCATAAAAAAGCCTGCCTGATCGGGGTGGCTTCCGGGCGTGCTGGCAATCTGAGGGGTATGGAACACCTGACCGGGATTCTGATGTACCTCAACATGATCGTGTATCCCAACCGATTGCCGGTCTCCCGGATTGAACACTTGCTGGACGAAAAATCGATTCTAGCCGACCAGGATACACGGAATGCCATTATTAAGTTGCTGGACCAATTTGTCAGGTTCTGACCAACCAGGCTTCCAGGGTGGTAAGAGCTTCGACCACCACCTTGCCCGTCTCATTTTTTTTCAAAGAAGCTACCTCATGCCTCAAGTCGTGCTCAAAAAATAAATCGATCTTTTCATCGATGCAACGGTTCAACAAGGCTTCTTTTTCCTGAAGGGTGACCAGCGGTTGCATATCGTAAGCCATGATATAAGGCAGGGGGATGTGATGGATGGACGGAAATAAGTCAGCCGTAAATAAGATTTTTTTATCCCTGCGCGCATGGATCAGGGGCAAGACCATGGCTCTGGTATGACCGTCCACCCGGATGAATTCGACCGATGGAAAGGGAGAATCCCCATCCTGGAGAAAACGGATTTTGTCCTGGTCAAGAAGCGGCATAAAATTTTCAGAAAGAAAGGAGGCCTTTTCCCGGGCATTGGGATTTACGGCCAGGTTCCATTGCTCTTGGTGGGTCCAGTAAGTAGCGGAGGGCAGGCTAGCTGCCGGTTTGTTTGCCTCATCGTAATACAAAGCGCCCCCCACGTGGTCAAAATGAAGATGGGTGAGAATCACGTCCGTAATGGAATCCGGGTCGATCTGGTGTTGAATCAGCGCTTCAGGCAGTGACCGAAAGCCGCCAGGTTCGTAATAGGAAAAAAATTTTGGATCCTGTTTGTCGCCCATTCCGGTATCAATCAGGATGCGGTAATGGCGGTCCTCCACATACAGGCAACGCATGACCCAGCTGCATAAATTATTCTCATCCGGGGGCATCAGTTTACTCCAGATTCTTTTGGGTACCACACCGAACATGGCACCGCCATCCAGTTTAAAAGTCCCTGCGAGCACCGATTTTAAGACCATGCTCAGTCGTTGAGGAGGGCCATATGCATGGCAGTGATCGCGGCTTCTGTCCCTTTGTTTCCTTCTTTGCCCCCGGCCCGCTCCAGGGCTTGCTGCTGATCCAGCGTTGTCAGGAGCCCGAATATCACAGGTGTGTTTCTCAGGATATTGAGTTGCATGATGCCCTGGGATACCGCTTGTGAAATATAAATATCATGCGGGGTGTCCCCTTTGATGACACATCCAAGGCAAATCACCGCATCCGGCCGGGATCTTTTAATGACCCGCTTAGCCGCAAATACCAGTTCAAAAGAACCCGGTACGATGATCACTTCGAGATCGTTCTTTTTTACCTGGTGCCTGACCAGGGTTTTGATGGCGGCTACTTCGAGTTTTTCAGTGATCTCCCTGTTCCAGGCTGTGCTGATGATGCAGAAGCGGTACCCGGCCATGGAGGGGAGTTCAGGAAGTGCAGATTCAGCCAGATTCGTACGTTTGCTCATATTGGTTTCCGGATTGTTTAAAACTACCCAGGTTTATTCTGCTTTATTCCAGTCCCACAGCACGATTTGCCAGGACTCACCGTCGGCGTGCCAATGTTCATGGATGGGTACAAAACCAACCTTGGAATGTGCATGCAAAGATCGGGTATTCCGGGATGAGATTTCGGTGACACAATAATAATATTTAGGCCTGTGGTCCGCCATTCTATGGTACAGGGAGGTCATCAGGCCGAGACCGCGGTATTCTTTGGCAACACAAACCTGGCCGCAAACCAGAAACCCTTTTTCCGACAGGGGCTTTCCATCATAAACCAAAGTGTCCACAAGCTTAAAAAAGTCCAGTAATTCCGGCACGGCATGACCATAAGCCCTGGGCATACAAATAGCATATGCGGCAAGCCGGGTGCCATTCATGGCCACTACCGCCGGTTCGGAATCGCAGATCCGGCCAAGAGTCTCCGGCTGGTGTTCCACATATAAAAAACCCTGGCTGGCACATTCTTCTGGATTCAGGTATTTGCGGAGATTCAGGCGTTGAAGGGCCAGGATTTCCTTCAGGATTTCAGGATCTGATGAAAACCGGAGGTCTATGGACGGATTACTCATTCTCTAAAAATAATACCTTGCTGATAAATTTGTCTGCATTCATCTCCAGCCTTATGAAAGTCCAATGGATCATGACTCTCACAGATTGTTTAATTTTAGCCGCATTAAAAATTTGAACCTTACCTTGAAATCGGTTCCGGCGCAGTGTTGCTCTGCTTTTTTGATATTGGCTCTGGTATGGAATGGTTGCCGTAATAACAAAGAGCCCGGATTGTCAACCAATACCCTGGATTCGCTAACGCTTGCCAAAAAGCATTGCGGGTCCTGCCATCGATTTCCCGGACCGGATCTTTTAGACAAAAAGACCTGGGACAAAACCCTGCTGCCTAATATGGGATGCCGCCTGGGAATCCAGACGGACGGATATAATCCCTATGCCGGCAGGGATATGATGGAGCAAAGCCTTTTGCAGCAGGCGAATATTTATCCGGAACGTCCTTTGATCCCGGATTCGGATTGGCTTAAAATTAAATCCTATTATATTTCAAACGCGCCGGATGCGCTCAAAACCCACCGCGACAGTTCGGTGGATTTGGTGCAGTTTACCGTTCATCCAAAAGGCTCCCTGGTGCCTGGCCCAAGGATTACCCTGCTTTCGGTGGATCATTTTTCAGGTTTAGTATATGCAGGAATGGAATCGGGCCAAATCCGGGTTTTTGACCCTTCCTGGAGGGTGACGGACAGCTTTACGCTTGCAGCGACACCAATACAACACATCCCCGGGGGCGATCAGAGTCATATCCTTTCCGTCGGTAACTTATATCCTTCCGAACAGTCGTTTGGCGCAGTATTATCCGGCCAGGGCAGAACCTGGAAGGAGGAGATCACAGGCCTGCACCGTCCGGTCTGGCTTAGCCTCATGGACCTGGATGGAGACCATGAACCGGATTATATCCTGCATGAATTCGGGTATGAAACCGGACGTTTGTCCTGGTATCCGTCCTCGCACCGGGACCACAATTCGATCGCCTTATATTCCGGGCCTGGCAGCATAAAAAGTGAGGCCATCGATCTGGATGGGGACGGCAGGCAAGAGATGGTCAGCCTGATCGCCCAGGGGGATGAACATGTGTCGGTCTGGTTGCCTTCTTCCAAAGGCCCTCCGGAGGAAAAAAGAATTTTGAGTTTTCCACCGGTTTATGGAGTTTGCGACATGGATCTGATAGACTTCAATCTGGATGGAAAGGTGGATATCCTGATTTCGAACGGGGATAATGCGGATTACAGCCAGGTGCCCAAACCCTACCACGGGATCCATGTATTTCAGAATCAGGGAGGATTCCTGTTTGAGGAAGCCCGGTTTATACCATACCCCGGGGTCCTCCATTGCGAAGCGGCGGATTTTGACCTGGATGGGGATGTGGACCTGGCAGCCATTTCTTTTTTCCCCGGGGACAAGGACAATCCTCATGCGGCATTCAAATATTTCAGGCAGGAAGGGGATGGGAACTTCACTTCATTCCGTTTTCGAGATGGCAATCATGGCAAATGGATGACCATGGCCAGGGCGGACCTGGACCGGGATGGGGATGAGGATATTTTGCTGGGTTCATTTATTTTAACCACCGATGGGGTGACGGGTAGCAGGGAGGATATGAAAAAATATGCCCTGGTATATTTGGAGAATAGAGGTGACAAGTGAGAGGGAAGAGGTGGGAGGACCCTTGAAAATAAAAAAGGCAACATATTTTTCAATATGTTGCCCAAAAAGTTGGGTTTACATTTACATCTCAGGTTGAATTTCGATGAAAATAAGAAACAGTTTTACCCGTTTCAAATAAACCCATCCGGTACTGACAACCAGAACTTGTCAGGTTGTATCCAGGCAGTGCGCAAATGCCTAAAGGTATCTGTGCATAACCAAGTTCGATACAAGGGTTTTCTGTCTGGGATGCTAGATATAGACCGGAGACCTACCTTTACTTATAAAGGAAGACCTTGAATCGACATTTAAAGTTATGCTAAATTCCATGGAAATGGCAAAACATAAGTGTTAAAATTCAAATATTTAATATATAGAAAAAGTATATATCAGGGTGTTTCTCCAGGGTTGTAGGGCTTCAAGGGCAGTTTTTCAATATTCGGGTCGTCAAACTGAAAAATATATTTTATTTTTGCGGCTCATTAGACGGGGTGTAGCGCAGTCCGGTAGCGTATCAGCATGGGGTGCTGGTGGTCGCTGGTTCGAATCCAGTCACCCCGACTGTATTTTTAAAGATCTGTGCGGGATGTAGCGCAGCCCGGTAGCGTGCTTCGTTCGGGACGAAGAGGTCGCTGGTTCGAATCCAGTCATCCCGACTGATTTTTATGTCCTGCCGGCCTTCATCAATGGATGTGGCCGTTGATGGTTTGAAGGGTGTTTAGCTCAGTTGGTTCAGAGCGCTACTTTGACAGAGTAGAGGTCACTGGTTCGAGCCCAGTAATACCCACTTTTTCCTAATTACCGATCTTGTATAGTTCAATTAAACAATATTGCGATTCCCGCAATGTTGAATTGCTGGTCGTTTCCAAAATGCGGACCGATGAGGAAATCATCAGGGTCTACCGCGAAGGCCAGAGGCTTTTTGGTGAAAACCGGGTACAGGACCTCCTGCTTAAGAAAGACCGGTTACCGGCCGACATCCAGTGGCATCTGATCGGTACCCTCCAGCGGAATAAAGTGAAATACATCGCCCCTTTTATAAGCATGATCCAATCCGTAGATGACTTTCCCTTGTGGCAGGAGATCCACCGCCAGGCAGTTAAAACGAACCGGATCATCCCCTGTCTTCTTCAGATCAAAATAGCCCGGGAGCTGTCCAAAGAAGGATTTGACCGCGACGCCTTGCACCGGCTACTGGCTGAGGGCCACTGGCGTCAATGGCATGGGGTGTCCGTCCATGGGCTGATGGGCATGGCCAGCCTGACCCCGGACCAGGAACAGTGGAGGCATGAATTCAGAACATTGAAGGCCGAATTTGACTTCCTCCGGGAAAACCATTTTAAAGGGCCTGAATTCAGTATCCTTTCCATGGGGATGTCCTCCGACTATGAAATAGCCATTGAGGAAGGGGCCAACCTGGTCCGCATCGGCAGTGCGGTATTTGCTTCCTGATCAATCCCCTACAATCACGAGGTATTTGTTTTTCTTTCCATTTTCCAGCAATAACCATTTTCCACGGATGGGTTGATCGGTAAACAACACCTCGTCCAGTCCGCTTACCTTCACTTTATTTATTGAAATGGCCTGGTTCATGATGGCCTGGCGGGCAATGGATTTGGAATTGCATATGGTCGTGGCACCGGACAACAGGTCAATTACCGGTAAGCCGTTGATTTCCTTTCCTGGAATGGTAAATGAAGGTATTTCGCCCGAAATGTCGGTATACTGGCCATCCGTGAGCTGATGTAAAAATCCTGGATCCACCTTTGGATTAAACAGAAGATCGCTGACCTGCATGGCGGCTTCGAAAGCCCCATCCGAATGGATCCTGCGCGTGAGCTCTTCCGCCAATTCTTTTTTAACAGTCCTTGGATCCGACGAAATCAGGTTTTCCAGGTGGAGAATGGCATCGATTTCCTTCAGGGAAAATGTCCTGAGAAAGCGCGGCAGATCCTGGTCATCTGCATTGATCCAAAACTGGTAGAATTTGTAAGGGCTGGTCATATTGGGATCGAGCCAGATATTGCCCGTCTCCGATTTTCCGAATTTTTTGCCGTCCGCTTTGGTCAGCAATGGGGAAGTAAGGGCATGGACGTCCATTCCATCGGTCGTCCTGCGGATATATTCTGTACCGGCAGTGATATTTCCCCATTGATCGGAGCCACCCATCTGCAGGGTACATCCGAATTTTTTCAACAGGCAATAATAATCATAGCCCTGGAGCAGCTGATAACTGAACTCCGTGAAGGAGATGCCCGTCTCCAATCGCTTTTGTACGGATTCCTTGGACAGCATATAATTCACCGTAAGGTGTTTACCCACTTTTCTAAGGAAATCAAGGACATTCAGCTCCTTGTAAAAATCATAATTGTTCACAAATACAGCAGCGTTAGGCCCTTGTTCAAAATCAAGAAATTTCAGAAACTGGCTTTGCTGGAAAGCAAGGTTGCGGTCCAGTTCCTCTTCGGTCTTCAACTCCCGTTCTTTATCCTTACCGGAAGGGTCGCCGATGCGTCCGGTGGCACCACCCATTAAGACGATGGGTTTGTGCCCATGCAGTTGGAAGTGTTTAAGCAGCATGATCTGCACATAGTTGCCGATCGTGAGAGAAGAGGCCGTCGGATCAAAACCGGTATACCCCGTGACCATTCCTTTATCCAACGCATCCGGCAGACCGGGCGTAAAATCCTGCAACATCACCCGCCATCGCAGGGTTTCTATAAAATTCATTTATTTCCAGTTTGAATGAGGCAAAAGTAGGACATTTGCCCCAGATGAATAGCTGGTCCATCGCGCAGCGCCTGATGCACTACCGGTCGGGGAGTTTTGTACGCTTTATTCTGAAACTGGCTTATATCAGCACCGCCTTGTCCTTGTCGGTCATGATCGTCGCCGTAGCGGTCATCTCCGGTTTCAACAAAGAAATCACCGGGAAAATTTTTGGCTTTTGGGGGCATATCCAGGTGAACAGCATACACAGCTCCCAACTCAACCTCAGCACGCCCATTTTATACGACAGTGTCTTTACGCATACCCTGGATACCATGGCCGGCATAAGGCACTATCAGCGTTTCGGATATATCCCGGCGATCGTGACCGCCGGCGAAGAAATGGAAGGTTTGATTCTCAAAGGAGTCGACACGGACTTTGACTGGACCTTTTTTGAAAAGTTCCTGGTCAGCGGCAGTATAAACGGGCTCCGGGATTCCCTGCAAAGGCAGTTGTTGATTTCCAAAAGCCTTTCTTCCCGGCTGGAACTGGAGGTAGGGGACCGCTGCCGGCTGCATTTTGTGATTGACCAGGATGTGGTCACCCGCAATTTCCGCATAACCGGCATTTATAACACTGGCCTTGAAGAGTATGACAATAAGTTGGCGATCGGGGCACTGGCGGAAATCCGGCAATTAGCCAACTGGACGGAGGACCAGATTGGCGGGTATGAATTGTTTGTAGACCGTCTGGACGATATCGAACCCATCGCAGACAATATTTATGAAAACCATCTCGGTACCGAATTGTACGTGGAAACCATACGTCAAAAATTCCCGAGCATTTTTGACTGGCTCAATCTGCAATCCACCAATCAATACGTCATCCAGGCCCTGATGTTGCTGGTGGCAGTCATCAACCTGGTCACGGTGCTGCTGATCCTCATCCTGGAAAGGACCCGCATGATCGGTACCCTGAAAGCCCTGGGCATGCGCACCTGGTCCCTGAAAAAGATCTTTCTCTTCCATGGTGTGCAAATCCTGGTCAGGGGCCTGGTTTGGGGAAACGCGATTGGCTTTCTGGTCTGTCTCATTCAGAAATACGGTCAGGTGATTAAACTCAATGAAGCGGACTATTATCTCCGGGTGGCGCCGATCCATTTAAACGTGTGGGTCATTTTGCTGATCAACCTGGGCACCATCGCCGTCACTGCCCTGGTCCTCTGGGTCCCTTCGGGGCTTGTCAGCCGGATCTCTCCACTGAAAGCCATCGGCTACCGTTAGAATGAACTCCGCGAATGCATACCGGAAACGGGTGACCCGTTTGTTCCGCCATATCTTTTTACCCTGGAAGGACCCCTACCTCGAGGCACGGCTGTCCTATCCCACGGGCTGGGGCCTTGCCATCTTTCATTACATCGCGGAATTTCCTCTGCTCGTCCTGGATTGTTTGGGGATGCCCGAATTCTTTGGATTCCTCCAGGCAAGATTTAAAGAGGATGCCCGGGCACTTCATGCCAGTGAAATAAAGGCAGCCCGTCCAGTCTTCGATGGCCTGGTCTCCTTACAGAAAATACGTATCGATGAATCCAGCAGGGTTGGCACCCACAATGGGAAATACGCTTATGTCAGTTATTATTGCATCAACAGCCTCGGGCGTCTCAGTATCCCCGTGCTGATGCATGAAATCGTACATGTATTTCAATTTGAACAGGCTGGTTCTGCTTATCTTTTGCGTAACCTCATGGCCCATTTGAGTAAGGCAAAATACAATTACGGCGGCATTGAGAAGCTGAGGCAACTGCTGAAAGAACCCAGGGAGGTCCATCGCCTTAACTACGAACAAAGGGCGGACATTGTCTCGGACTTTTATCTGTTGCAGGAAGGGTTTCGGCCGGAGTGGGGCAAAGCTACTGCGGAAGATTTACCCCTTTACCAGGAGGCCATCCAGATACTTATTGGTAAACCCCGCTAAGTTTATACATCGCAGATTTTTACGCCCTGTTCAAGGCTGGCCAGTGCATCCGGCCGCGCCGGAATAAATTCCTGGGCGACATAACCTTTAAATCCGGTTTTCAGAATTTCCTGCATGATGGCCGGGTAATGCAATTCCTGGCTTTCATCAATTTCATTTCTTCCCGGGACACCACCGGTATGATAATGTGAAAAATAGGAGTGGTACTTTCTTATGGTGGCTATGATATCGCCTTCCATGATTTGCATATGGTAGATATCATAGAGCAGTTTGAAACGATCGGAACCCAGCTTGTCGCAAAGGGCCACCCCCCATGCGGTATGATCACACTGGTAATCCTTGTGGTTGACTTTGCTGTTGAGCAATTCCATCACCACGGTCACTTTGTGTTTTTCAGCGATGGGGAGCAGGGGCCTGAGGCCTGCTGCCGAATTTTCAAGGCCCTCTTCTTCCGATATGCCTTCCCGGTTTCCGGAAAAACAGATCAGCTGATTGTATCCCGCCCCGGCCACTTTTGGAATCAACTCACTGTACCGTTTGAACAATTCCTCATGGTATTGTTTATGGTTGAATCCCTTGTCTATGTTGATTTCGGCTCCATTGGGCATGGCGCAATGCAAACCGTGTTTTTTCAGGATATGCCATTCTGCAGGACCCACCAGTTCGATGGACGTGATGCCCATTTTTTTGGAAGCAACCGCCAGGTCCTCCAAGGGAATGTTCCTGTAACACCAACGGCAAACGGAATGATTGATATTGCCTTTCAATTCGATCGGTGCGATGGAACCGGATGTATTATTTTTTATTGACTGGATGGAGATGGACAAAGGATTCAGAGCCATCAGGGATGCTCCGGCTCCGAGTTTTTTCAGAGCAGACCTTCTGTTTTTCATATTCATAGCATAAGAGTTGTTATAGTATGGCAATTTACAAGGATTTTTTCTGTAAGCTTAAATATTCAAGCAGGTTGGCGAGGTCCTGGGCACTCAGATTCTGATATAAATTCGGAGTCATCAGGGATTGTTTAAGCATGGTGCTTTCACGGATTGTCTTTTTATCAATGGTCTCCGACTGCCCCCCCAGGGTTTTCACCATCAGGGATTCCGATGTCTCGCTTTGTTTGATGCCCAGGATGATGGAACCGTTGAGGAGAATGACCTGAATGCCTTCGTAGCCAAAATTGATGGCGCGGCTGGGCTCGGTGATCGATGTCAGGATGGCCTCTTTTCCATACTTCGAACCGATGTCATCGAGATCGGGTCCAAACGAAATTCCTTTCTGTCCGATCCGGTGACAGGCCATGCAAAGTTGTTCAAAAATAATTTTCCCTTTATCCACATCGGGAGTGAGGTTGTCCAGGCTGGCCATGGACCATTTGAGGGACTGTGCGGCTGGCTTGGCGTATTCCAGAGTCTTATTCCGCACCGGCAGACGCCAGGCATTGGCTGGACCAAAAATGGCGTCTTCGATAAATTCGGCTTCGATACCGCCCCGGGCGAGGAGGCTAAGCACATAGTCTTCACCGGCCCAGCTTTTACCAAGACTCCGGTAGGCTTGTTTCCGGATAAGCGGGCTTTGCGACCCGTTGGTCGCAAAGGATTCAAGAAGGGTAAGGGATTCTTTAGTACCAAGACCTTCGATGGCTTTTATATTGAAATACAATTTTTGGCCATCCGATTGCCTGATCTTTTCTTCCAGGTATTTCCAGTTTGTTGCCTGGATGATCGCCCTTGCTGCCCTAAGCCCGGAATTGCCCGGCATGCTGTCACAAATCATTTCAAACAGCCGGCCAACCTGGTCTTTTGGCTGAAATTTTTCGACCAGGTCCAGATAAGGCCCTCCGGCCAGCCCGGCCAGGTAGTGGCTGAAAACCGAACTGGCTTTTTTATTTTGTTTCAGGATGGAAGGATCCAGGGACCTGATGACCAGGTCGGTGACGAGGCTATCGGTTTGCCCTTCCAGGATCTCCATTAAAATTTTATTTCTCAAAGGGGAAGGATTAAAATCCAAAGCCCTGAAATAACGCAACCTGGATTTCAGGGGCACTCCACCCTCTGTGGCCAATTGTTTGAGCAGGGGCAACGCAAGGCCTGACCTTGACCTCCAGACAATATCCCGTTGTGCTTCGGTGGCAATTGGATCAGGATTGTTTTTGAGCCAGGCTAAAAAGATGGGGTCCCAGTTCTGGTCAGCACCAATACCCAGGGCTTCCAGATACCAGCGATCGGGCACCAGGTATTTTTGAGCCAATTGGTTCCAAATCGGTATCCTCTGGTCTGCAGGGAGGTTCCTAAGCGCGATGGCGCATTCCCGCCATACCGCATAGGAATTGTCCATGGCCACCAATTGTTCAATGGTTTTCCGGGTCGCCTCCGGGCTCAATGCCCTGGCCATACGCAGTCCCGCAATGCGGATATTTTCATCCGGATCTTTCAAAGCAATATCCACAAAGGCCTGGTCTGCAGCTGAAAGGATCCAGAGGGCCCTTGCACGGAAAACCGGGTTTGAATCCTTTGTGAGCGGCAGCAACGCATTGATGCCGGCTTTGTTTTGTTGCCGGAAATGCATCTGAGCCAGGCTTCGGGTGCTCAGGTTGGGGCTTTTGAGATCCAATGGGGAAGAAGGAAAGCGGGTCCTTCCAAAAGTATCACGGAAGTAGCCGGTGTTTTTGGGTGCGATCCGGTAAATTCTTCCCCTGGACTGGTCGCCTGCATAATTGCCACCGACCCCAGGGTCATACCAATCAGCTACAAATACCGAACCATCAGGAGCTACACAGACATCGACTGGCCGGAACCAGGTATCTGTGGTGTTTTTCAGCACCTCCTTTATAGTCGCATTTTTTCCGGCTCCCTTACCCGAAACAGAATATGCCCGGATCACATGATGCAGCGCTTCAGCATGAAGGATTGAACCCTCAAGGGAAGGAATCAGCTGCCCCTCATAGACGGCGATGCCGGCAGGCGAACCTGAACCGGTTTGCAGAAGATTGGGAACTACACCGGGGTCATTCTGGTGCCAGTGTCTCAGTGGTATCGAGTCCTCAATATTGGCCCGGAAGGCCGGCCAGCTGGCATTGGTGAGTTCGTCCCGGTAACCGTAATTCCCAAATTCAAGGATATAATTTAATCTGGTTCCCCGGTTGCCATCATCATCGTTATCCGATTGCCAGATATTGCCATAGGCATCGACTGCGGACTCGTAGTTGTTCCGGAAATTATGGCCGACAACCTCAAAGCCGGTGCCATCCAGCTTACCTCTCAGAATCATCCCCTGTTTGAAATTATCCGGGTGAATGATTTTGCCCGACAAGGTGACAAGAGGTTTATTGTTTTTATCCGATATGGTTTTACCTGCATTTCCCAAGGTGAAATAAAATCTTCCATCGGGCCCCAGGGCGAGGGCATGGGCACCATGGTCATCCTGGATTCCCTGAATGCCTTGAAACAGGATTTCCTTGACGTCCGCTTTGTCGTCGAAATTGGTGTCCGTAAGTTTCCAAATAAAAGGGCTTTGTGAAACCAGGACCTCATTGCCCAGGACGCAGATTCCCAAAGGGGCATTGACCTCGCTGCCCTGGTAAAAAACTTTTGAGGAATCGGCCCTTCCATCGCCATTGACATCCTCGAGGATCACGATCCGGTCGCCTTCAAACCGGGTATTTACCCCTGAAAACTGGGGCCTGTAATTATAGGCTTCGCATACATAGACCCTGCCCCGGTGATCAATGTCTATATTGGTGGGGTTGATCAGCATCGGTTCCGAAGCAAACAGGCTGGCCACCAGGCCATCCGATGTCTCCAGGTCTCTCAGGGCCATCAGGGGATCGTGGAGGCTGGCTGAATCCAAAGATGCAGCTGCCCTTCCATCAACCACCGGTTTGGATTTGCAGGCTATCAGCAGGGAGAGGGCTAAACAGAGGGGAAATAAATATTTCATTGGATTGAATCAGGTTGAGGCGCCTAATTTAAGAAAACCTACCGGCCTTTAAAGGAGGGCTCTGTCTATTTCAAAGCCACTTAGTGAAAACTGATGCGATGCAATCCAGGGCCCATGGGTTCGGTGAGCAGGTTTTTGATTTCCTGAAAATGGGTCCTGTTCTCCACAAAATTGATGCGGTCAATATCCAGCAGGAGGATGGGGAAGGCCAGTTCATTTCGGAAATATTCCAGGTACATATTCTGCAAGCCCTGCAGATAATCCTTCGAGATATTTTGTTCATAGGGCCTGGCCCTTCGCATAATGTGGTCTTTAAGGTTGTCCATGGAGCGGTGGAGGAAAACCATCAGGTCCGGCTTGGGAATCTGGTTGGAAAGCACTTCATACATATCGTGGAAGAGCCGGTACTCCTCTTCGGGGAGATTGTTTTTTGCAAAAAGCAGGGTTTTTACGAAAGAATAATCAGAAATGATATACTCATTGAACAATTCCCGGTGCAGGATTTTATTCTGCAGTTGTTTGAACCGCTCGGCCATGAGGAAGAGTTCCATGGGAAGCGCAAAACGCTGGGGTTCTTTGTAAAAGTAGGGGAGGAAGGGGTTTTCAGCAAATTCTTCAAGGACCAGTTTACAATCTATTTCTTCTGCAAGCATTTCACAGAGCGTGGTTTTCCCGGCTCCGATATTCCCTTCAATACAGATGTACTGATAGGGGATGGGATTTGGGATCGGTGCTGGTTCGGTCATGCCTTCCATTTTTTAACATTAAGCGTGTCTTTGCATTCCAGCAGAAGTGCAGCCACCGTTTTATGCAGAACCGGGTGATGCCATTGCGGAGCAATTTCCGCCAGCGGGACCAGGTTGAAGAGTCTTTCGTGCAAACGGGGATGAGGGACTACCAGGCTTTTTGTCTTTATTATTTCTTTACCGTAAAAGAGGATGTCTATATCAATGATCCGGGGTTCCCAGATACCCTGGCGAACCCGGCCCATGAAGGACTCTATCTGCAAAAGGAGTTCCAGGATGCGGGCTGCCGGGCGGGTCGAAGAAATCCGCAGGACCTGGTTGTAATAGTCGGGTTGTTCAAGGAGTCCCCAGGCCTGGGTCCGGTATATCGAGGAAGTAGCCTGAATGCCAGAGATCCTGGTTTCAATAAGCCTGCAAGCTGTTTTCAATTGCCTGACCGGATGGTTCAGGTTGCTTCCCAGGGACAGAAATACATGTTTTGCAGTGGCCATTGGCAGAGCACAAAAATAGACCAAACTACCGCTTATCCCATACTTAAATGCGAGAATGTTCGGCCTGGTCAGAGCTGGTCAAGGCCAAGTCGTCTCCGGTGGGCTTTGTGAACCCAATATGCGATAAACAGGAATAGACCCAGGAGGTACAGCTGGGCAAAACTGACATATCCATTGAGCGGATACATAACGCGCCGAATCATTGCCGCGATGTTGCTGAAAAGAATGATGCCAAGAAGCACGGGGGTAACATATTTAATAATGTATTTGTAAACTCCCGGGATACGGATATCCGAACCGCGGGTAATTTCTTCCCAGGCCCTGTCTATGCCAAAAATCCAGGCAAAAAGCACGATTTCCGCGAAGGCGAAAATGACCAGGGAGTAGGTACCTGCCCAGTCATCGTATTCGGTAAACACCCCTTCCTTGTAGAAGATTACGGTAGGAATACCCATGATGAGGGTGATCAAACCGAAAATCCAGGCGCCGCGGGAAAAAGGGATATTAAATTCATCTTTGAGAAAACCGATGACCGGCGTCCCCATGGCCAGAGAAGAAGTGATGCCCGCAAAAAACAACAAACCAAACCACATCATTCCAGCCAGGGTGGCCAACAGGGGCCCCCATTGCTGGAATAAGTAAGGCAGGGTTTTAAAGCCCAGGCCATAACCTCCGAGATTTTTGACGATATCGGTCATCCCCTCCACTCCAAGATAACCTACGGCCATGGGTATAATGATTGCACTTCCCAAAACGATTTCCACGAATTCATTCATCCATCCGGCGGACATGGCGTTCAGGGCAGTGTCATCGTCTTTTTTCAGGTAGGAGGAAAAACACTGAATGGTACCCATGCCAACGGCCAAAGTGAAAAAAATTTGTCCCGCGGCGGCAATCCATACCGAGGGTTTCCAAATACTTGAAAAATCAGGGGTCCACAAATAACGGAGCCCATCCGTACCGGCATGCACGGCACCCTTTTCACCCGGTTGCAGGCTCAAGGTCTGAATGGCCAGAAGCATGGCAAAAACGATGAGGAGCGGCATACCGATCTTAGCTACTTTTTCAACCCCCCGTTCGAGCCCTCTGGAAAGGATATAGACATTGAGGACAAGGCATAATACATAAAAAATGACAGGTTCATACGGAATACCTGTAGTGGAATGTCCCAAATCCACGTAGAGATCAAAAAAACTGCTGACCCCTTCCTGGGACATTCCCCTGAAGGTACCGGTGATCGAATGGAAAACATAAGACATGGTCCAGGACTCGATATAACAATAATAGGCCGCGACGGCAATGTTGGTGAAAATTCCGAACACCCCAATATATTTTACCCATCTGGCTGCGTGAACCCGCTGGAGGATGAAGGGCATGCTATGGTCCCCCAATGGCCGGGTGCGGTATGGGGTACCCCCAAACCTGCCCATGGACCATTCCACAAACAGAAGGGGAATGCCTATGAGGAGAAAACAAACCAGGTAAGGAATGATAAACGCTCCGCCTCCATTATTGATTGCTTGTACCGGGAACCTCAGGAAATTTCCAAGACCCACCGCATTGCCTGCCATGGCCAGGACAAGTCCAATCCTTGAGCCCCAGCCCGTATCCGATTTGATGGTTTTCCCGGGAATGGACAATACCCTGAAAAAAAAATAAACCGTGGCGATTAATACGGTTAGGCTTACCGCGGAGTACAAAAGCGTTGCAGTCAGGTTCATTGGAAAGGCTGAGATTGAAAGGTGAAAATATGGAATTGCTCAAAGAATGAGGAGCCCGGAAATCAAGCTCAGATCAAAGGTGAAATTAAAAAGCCGGTAGTGATACCGGCTCCCCATTGAATTACTAAAACTAAGATTACACCGAGTTACAGGTGCGATACAAATATAGTACACATTAAAGTATTGTATAATATGTAAAAGATTATTTTTTAATAGTAAATACACAGATAAATTAAACAATATTTAAATATTTGAATATCAATAATATATAAATATATAATTAAAAATAATATAAAACACTCAAAAAAAATTAATTACGTATTTGAAATTTATATAATGTGTTTTATATTTGATACGTGTAAGTTTTGGTTTTAATTGTAAAATTCGTTTTTTTCATGAAAGCCTGTGAAAAGTCATGGGCTTTTTTGATTTTATAGCAATTTTATTGGGAAGAGCGGGCAATCCTTCCTTCCCGGAGTTATTATCCGCCTTGATTATATCGATCACTCTTCTATTTTCCGGAATACAGCTGATCCTGCAGGGCTTTCAGTCTTTTCCACCTGCCTCGTGCAGCCAGTTTAGCCTGGACCGGCCAGTTGGTGGGATCCGCCAAATTAAATTTATTACCCGCCTGTTCCAGAATGAGCCTGATGGATTTTACTCTGGTGGCGGAGAGCGCCTGCCAGGTTTTAATACCCGATTTCCGGAGCAGGGCGGCAATTTTGGGACCGATGCCTTCGATAATTTTCAAATCATCCTGTTTGATTTTCCTGCCGAAAATGCCTGCTGCTGCTTCCAGGTCAGAAGGCTTCAGGGCAGGGAAGGACTTTGCTTTGGGTCTATTTTTCCGACCTCCAAACAATTTTTCCTGTAATTTTTTCAGTTTTTTCCAATCCCCGGCAGCTGCGAGCCTGGCCTGATCCGGCCAGGTCCTTGGGTCTGCAAGGGTAAATTGTGTACCTCCCTTTTCCAGTATCCCCTGGATATCTTCGGCTTTCGTTTCTGACAAGGCTGACCAGGATTTTACCTGGTTGCGCCTTAATAAATTTGAAATTTTTGGACCAATGCCTTCGATGATTTTCAAATCATCCGGTTTTATCTTTTTCCCCATAATCAGGGATACGGCTTTCCAATCCACCGGAACCGGTTCGATCATGACCTCTTTGGTTCTGCCCCTTCTTTTATGGACTGGTGTTGGAGCTGGAACAATTGTGGGAGCAGGATTAGGGGTTGCCAGCTGGACATTCAGCAGATCCCTTTCATGGGAAATGGCTTTGATTTCTTTATCAAACCGGGCCTGCAATTCGGTAACACGGTCTGCGTACTCTTTTTCCAGGTCATGAAGCCGTTTTTGCCAGGCACGCGACTCCTGGTTATATTTCAACTGATATTCCTTTGCTTTCAAAAGGTCTTCCTCCAAATGGGAGTTTTGTCGTTGGCTGTCCGCGAACTGCAACTGGACAATGTTGAATTTATCGCTGAGTTCTTTAAATCGTTTTTCCGCCTCCCTGAGGGTTTCCCCGCCACGGTCACGCTCGGCAAGGGTCTCATTCAATTTATTTTGGGCGACGGCAAGTTCAGACTGGAGGTGGAGGAACTTTTCTTCCCATTCTCCAATTGAGGCCGCTTCGGTCTCCCTGACACGGATGTGTTCGTTCAGTTGGTCCTGGGTATGCTGGAGATCGACCCTGGCATCGTAATATTTCCTTTCCCATTCGGCAATGATGGCCTCCAGGGTGTTTTGATGCTTGAGGGATTGGGCGTGCTGTAATTGGGTGGCTTCAAGTGCATCCTGCAACTCTTTGAATCTCGTCTCCCAGGTATTCAGGGAGCTGGCCTGGTTATTACTGGTCTGCAGGCTCGACGAAAGCTGTTGTTCGGTTTGATGCAACTCTTTTTGTATCGAATGATATTTCTTTTCCCATTCTGAAATCAGGGTTTCCAGCACACTTTGATTCGTCTTGTTTTCTGCCAATTGATTACGGGCATCATCCAATGCCTGCTGGGTTAAATTCAACCTTTGTTCCCAGTCTCCGGTTTGTGAGGCCTGGTCATGATATTGACGCCTGGACTGGATCAGATCCTGTTGGCTCAGCTCCAGTTTTTGCTGGAGTTCTTTCATCAGCTGTTGTTGCTGCTGGATGGTTTCTTCATTGGCCTCCAGTTGCAACTGGCTTGCTTTCAATTGTTGTTGAAACTCTTCTTTCCGGGCATCGTTCTCTTCGCGGGAAGTCTTCCACTCAGCGAGGAGCTGCTCTTTTTGAGCAAGGGCCTGGAGGGCCAGGTTTAATTCAGCATTCGTCGATTCATAGGCTTTTTCAAAATCCTGTCCACGCTGTAGTTTTTCGAGGAAATCCTTCTGCCGGTTAGTCCATTCGGCTTCCTCATCCTGACGGTCCCTGGCTTTGGTGCGCAGTTGCTCCAGTTCAGATTCCAGTTCGGCGATGCGGCTGACCTGGATTTCTTTTTCCTTGAGAAGGCTTGCATGGGCCGCGCTTATATGTTCTGCATCCATGGCTGCTTCTTTCCAGCGGGCTTCCCATTCACTGGCTTTGCGGTTGGATTCAAGCAAGGCCTTTTCAAGGTCTGCTGTTTTTTGGGATTGTTGGGCCAACTTGTTATTTTCTGATTTCTGGGAGTTGAGTTCCTGCTCCAGTTGATGATTCTGAAGCTGGTATTCCTGGAGACGACGGCCCGTATTTTGTTCTTCGTTGCGAATGCCGGCCAATTCTGTTTGAAGATCATTTATTTCCTGGAGAAGTTTTTCCGTTTCCTCTGGCCTGGAAGGAACACCCGTAGCCGCAGCTAGTTGTTGGGCCAATTGACCCAATTCCTGGTCTTTATTTGCGATCAGTTCCTGGTACTGATGGGTTGTTTCACTGGTTTTTTGATTGGCATCGCTTAGCGCGGCAGAAAGCTCCTGGATTTGTTTATCCCTCGTATCCAATTCAACCCGAAGCATCTGAATGGTATCCTCCTGGATTTTTTTATCAGTGGCTTGCTGGTTTAGCCGGCTGGCAAGCTGGTTTATTTCATCCTCAAGCCGGTCTGTTGCAGATACTGCCTGGGACAAGTCGGTTTGAGCCTGCTTCCATCGTGCCTGTCCTTCATCTGCCTGTTTTAAGGCAAGTTGCAGCTGGTTTTCGAGAGAGGATAAGGAGGAAAGAAGTCCTTTACGCTCAGCGGCAAGGGCATTGCTTTTATCTTCCGCTACTTTAAGGCTTTCTTCATACCGGGTTTGTATGGTTCTCAATTCAGCCGGAGGGATGTACTCCTGGAAATTGTTTGAAAGGGCGTTCATTTCATTCTGCAGGGAGGAGAGGCTGTGTTGATAACCTGCCCGTTCAGCAGCCCACTGGTCCTGGTTGGCTTTTGCCAGCCGGACTTCATCATCCTGTATTTTGATTCTATCCCTTAGGGAGCGGATTTGCTCTTCATATTCCTTTTTGTCGACGGAATCATTTTTTTGACCAAACCAGCGGTTCCACAAATACCCAAGGAGCCAGGCTATGCCCAAAGCCAGGAGAATCTCCCCGGTATGGGTCAAACAGGTCGTCCAAAACATATGCGGTAAGTTTTAAAGTTTCTGAATTATTTCAATTTCGGTCCGTCGGTTCATCCGGCGGCCTTCGTCAGTGGAGTTGCTGGCGATCGGTTCCGATTCCCCTTTGGAATAGATCCTGATGCGGGAGGCATCGATGCCTTTTCCTACCAGGTAGTTTTTAATGCTTCTTGCCCTGGCCAAGCCCAACCGGATATTTTCTTTTACCGGTCCGGTATCGTCAGTATGCCCGGTGATTTCAAATACCGATCGTTCGTTCCGGTGTGTATTCGCCAGTCCGCTAAGGTAGTTTTCAATTTCAGTGTCCCGGATCCGCTGATTGGAGTTGGTCTGGAAATAGATCAGGGTTTTCCCTCCGGTTTCAATAATTTTGCCTGGCGCGGGGTGTATATTCCACGAAGCGGCCTTGAAAGGGTAGAGGTCCATGCCTTCACGCTTGTCGATCCTGAGGCTGGTCAGGGTGATCCTGGATCTGATGGAGTCCGGAAAAAGATGGCTTAGCGCGGAAGCCCTGGCCAGTCCCAGGTTTGCGAATCCGGTTGGATTGGGTTCTTCATCCAGAAAATGTCCTTCAATTTCCAGCTCCTGGTTCGGGGCCATTGCGTGGATCAGGGAATCCCTGAATGCCGGCCAACCATCCTGGATCAGGACCATACTGTCACCGTGATTAAAGAGGAGGACTCCTTGCTCCTGAGGAGGGACGGTGATCACAGGCACCTCCTTCCGGGCGCAGAGGCAAGTGGTACAGATTTTACAGGTGTACCACCACCACCAGAAGGCCAGCCAAATGAGCATTGCCAGCAGGAGTAATGTTTTTCGCATGATATCCTTAAAACTTCATCAAATTTTTAATTATAAACTAATATCAGGAGAATTTGTTAATATTTTCCAATTAAAGTCATGCAAGGCTATTCCACTTCGATATTCTGGTATAGAAGAGACCTGAGGCTGGATGACAATCACGCCCTCTATGAAGCGCTGCGCCAAAGCCGCCAGGTAATGCTTGTTTTTATTTTTGATACCCATATTCTCAAGGACATCCGGGATCCTCAGGATAAAAGAGTACAATTTATATACCAAGAACTCAACCTGATCTGTAAAAAGCTCGACAAACTGGGTTGTTCGGTTCATTTGTATTACGGCGAACCGGTAAAAATCATTGAGAAAATCTTCAGGCAGTTCAAGGCAGATGCCCTCTTTGCCAATGAAGACTATGAACCTTATGGCCGCTCGAGAGACCGCGCCGTGGCAGCCTTGTTGTCCGAAAAAAAGGTTCCGTTTCATCTTTTCCAGGACCACGTGATCTGCAGGCCGGATGAAGTGCTTAAAAACGACGGCAAACCTTATACCATTTATACGCCTTACATGAAGAAATGGAAGGAAGTGGCAGGAAAAAAAACGATATCCTTATTCCCAAGCGAAAAAGCACTTAAAAAATGTGCACCGGAAATTTCAACCCGTCCTTTGTCCCTGGAAGCTATCGGATTCCGGCGCGTCGAATGTTCCTATCCCGGCCGCCAGGTTGCCGGAGACCTGCTCCGGTCTTATGGAAAGACCAGGGACCGGATTTCGGATGAAGCAGGTACCAGCCACTTGGGCATGCACCTGAGGTTTGGGACCATCAGCATACGGGGATTGTATCTAAAAGCCATGAGTTTCAATTCAGAGGTATTTATCAACGAGTTGATTTGGAGGGAATTTTTTATTCAGATTCTTTATCATTTCCCTCAGGTGGTCCATGCTTCCTTTAAGCCTCAGTATGATGGATTGCCCTGGCGCAATGATCCTGGTGAATTTAATGCCTGGTGCCAGGGCCGAACCGGATATGCCCTGGTCGATGCCGGGATGAAACAATTGAATAAAACGGGTCAGATGCACAACCGGGTCAGGATGCTGGTGGCCAGTTTTCTCTGTAAACATTTGTTGATCGACTGGCGCTGGGGAGAGGCTTATTTTGCTGAAAAATTGCTGGATTACGAACTGGCATCCAATAACGGCAATTGGCAATGGGCAGCAGGTACCGGCTGTGATGCCGCCCCTTACTTCAGAATATTTAATCCGGAAGAACAGCGGAAAAAATTCGATCCTCATTCCGCTTATATCCTGAAGTGGGCACCGGAATACGGAGAAATCCATGTTCCGATACCGATCGTGGAACACCGGTTTGCCAGGGAAAGGGCCCTTTCCGCCTATAAAAAAACACTGGACGAAGCCAGGCAAGGGCTAAAATAACAAAGTGGCCACGCTCCTTGAGGTGACCACCTTGCTTGAACCAACTTATGTACCAAAATGCTTCTTTACCATTCCCACTTGAGGGGAACCTGTTTATCTTTTTTTTCTTTTTCTCCGGGCTTCCACTCGTCAAAAAAGGATCTTTTAAAATCTTGTAGAGTATTTATTTTCTTATGGTGCCTTTGCATCTGTGTTACTATTTAACACCACCTTAACTGCGATTATTGCGGCTCGGTTACTTTTTTTTTAAAATTTTTTCAAGTCTTAAGCACCCCTTGGGGTCCAAAGGCCATTAAATGCAGATTTTCAAACAGTTAGATTGAAATCCACCATGCTAAATGGGTGATGGATTTCTACCTTAATACACTTCCGGCGGGAGATCAGTTGCTTTTCTGTTCAGGCTGCATGGTAATGGTTATTTTATTGCCCTCATTCAGGTATTGGTTCATGGCAGCACGGATCGCACCGGCATCCAGGGATTTGATCCTTTCTTCGAGGGTTTCCAGCAGTATGTTGGCCGGATTCACCCGGTATTGTTTTGATCCCTGCAGCTGGGTCATCCAGAACCTGTTTTCCTTCAATTGTTTGATCCTCGCCTGCCGCTGGGTTTCAGACACCTTCTGAATGTCTTTGTCCTCCGCCCCAATCTCTCTGGCCTTATTGAGTACATCCTGTGCGGCCTGGATCAATTCCGCGGTCCGTGGCGGGTCACAATTAAAAGAGATGGTAATGGTGTATTTGGGGCTGGGTTCAAGTATGGAACCTCCATTTACAGACACTCCATATACTCCCCCTTTGTCTTCCCGGAGCGCTTCACGAAGTTTAATGCGTAGAATGTCCAGGGTTGAAGTGAGTTTGTACCTGTTGAGGTCGTTCCATTCGAAGTCCCCATGATAGGTGATGTCTACAAAGGTCTTGGGGGCCTCTCCTTTGGAAAAGGACTTGGTCACTACACCGGACGGCTTGAGGATTTTCAGGTCTTTCCAGTTTTCCTTGCGATTCTGGGAAGGCAGGTTGCCAAGGTATTCCCGGGCAAGCATCCGTAAGTGGTTTTCGTCAAAATTGCCAACAAACAGGAAGGTAAAATCACTGGCATCCGAGAACCGGTCCTGGTAAATGCGGAAAGCATTCTCAAAATTCAGTTTTTCCAGCATTTCCACGGTTGGGAATTGCTGGCGGGGATGATTTTGTGTTTTGATCCTGTTGCTTTCAATCATAAAATAAAACTGGGGGTTGGCTTCAATATTTTTGAGGAATGCCTTCTGTTTATCAATAAAGGTTTTGAAAGCTTCCAGGTCTTTTCGCGGCTCTGTGAAGTACAGGTAGATGAGCTGAAACATCAGTTCAAGGTCTTCCGGAGAGGCGTCTCCGTTCAAGCCCTCATACAATTCGCGGATGTAGGGTGAAACGCTTACCATTTTCCCGGTTAGCCTTTTTTGCAGTTGGACCTGGTCCAGTTTTCCGAGGCCGGAATTGTTGATCAGTTCGGAGGCCAGGCTCGCGTCCACGTCCTCCTCATCCTTGTAAAGGGAAGTGCCACCAGGGCTGTATGCCGCCATGAGAATTTCATCGTTTTTAAAATCCGTCTTTTTCAGCAGGACGGTGACCCCGTTTTTCAGGACAAACTCAGCAGTGCCCAGTTTTTCATCTTTTTTTTCCGAAAGGATATCCACCGCAGTGAAGTCCCTGCTGATGAGGGGCTCGTCACTCACCTGGTCTTCATAAGGGGCTATGTCCATGGCTTTAACCTCGGATGCCATTTTGAGGATGGTCTCTTCAGCAGGGTAGGAGAGACCTGGTTTGTCCGGGCCGGTGATGATGATCACCCGGCCTTCATCCCGGATCCATTTTTTGGGTAATAGATTTATCTCCAGCAAGTCAATCGTTGGCAATAGTCTTTTAGCCAGTTCGAGCTCCTGTTCCGGACTGAGCAGGATATGGCCTTCCAGGAAATGACCGACCAGTGCTGAAGCGATGGCACCGGATTCCGTTTTGTCTTTTTCTTTCACCGCGGACTCCAGGCGCCGCATGAGGTCCAGCTTTTGCCTTTCAAATTCGGTGGCCGTGAAGCCATGCCTGTAAGCCCTTTCATTTTCAACCATGACAGCCTGGAGGCCAGTAAGGGCCTGGCCTTCCGGTGTACTGACCGAGGAGGAATAGGCATTGAGGTTGGCCAGAAAATCACCATATCCGGAGCCGGCATAATTGAAGGGTGGGTTTGGCTTTTGAGCGAGTTCATCCAGCCGCACACCAAGCATGCCATTGTATAAATTGGCCAGCAGGCCGTTCCGGTAATCCTGTATGGATTCAGGCTTTTTACTGGTATGCTTGTAATAGACCTGGGCCTGGGTGAAGGCGGCTTCCTTGTCGGTGGCTACGATTACTTTGGTTTCCGGGTGCATGGGCACATCGATGTGTTCTCTTTTACGGGCACTTGACGGTGAGGCTGGTATTTTGGAAAATCGGCCTTTAAGTTCGGCTTCCATTTTATCAGGGTCCAGGTCGCCGATGGCCATTACAGCCATAAGTTCTGGGCGGTACCAATCTTTATAAAACCGCTTCACGGTCTCATAGGGTGCTTTTTCTATGATCTCCGGTTTGCCAATGGGCAGGCGGTTGGCATATTGGGACTGGTAGAGGATCACCGGCAATACCTTTTGCATGATCCTTTGTTCACCACTCAGGTTGGTACGCCATTCCGAAACCACTACCCCGCGCTCTTTGTCGATTTCCACGGGGTCAAAGGCGACTCCGCTGGCCCAGTCTTCTATGACCAGGAGCCCTTTTTGCAGTTTATCAACTTCATCCGAACGGGCCTGGAGCATATACACCGTCTCATCAAAGCTGGTATAGGCATTAAGGTCGGGGCCAAAGCGGGTGCCTACCGATTCCAGGTAGTCCACCAGCTCCTGCTTTTTAAAGTTCTTGCTGCCATTAAAGGCCATATGTTCAACGAAATGAGCCAATCCCAATTGATCTTCATCTTCCAGAATAGACCCGGCTTTGACGGCAAGCCTCAATTCCACCCTTTGTTCGGGTTTTGCATTTTTCTTTATATAATATGACATGCCGTTTGGCAGCACCCCAATCCGTACAGAAGGGTCCATAGGGATTTTCGTGCTCAGATCAATTCCAACTTCGGAGGTTACCGGCGGAACGGGTGTAATCGGCTTGGCGGGAGCGGACGCAGGCTGGCTGACCGGCGGGGTCGCTGGCTGGGAAGCCGGTGCGGTGCCAACCCTGGCCGCGGTTTTGGGCTGACAGGCAATAATCAGAATGAAAAAGCCTGACAAAAGGAGGCTTGTGATGGTTTTCATAGTCTGGAATTTATATTATAGAAAGAACTTCGCTTATCCCTGGAATCCCCTCATGTTTTGCATCTGCTTCATCATCGTGCCCATGCCCTTGCCGGTACTGAGTTGCTGCATCATTTGTTTCATCTGGTCAAACTGCTTAATGAACGCGGTGATTTCATGTACCGATTGGCCACAACCTCTTGCAATTCGGTTTTTACGGTTCATATTCAGCAGTTCGGGATTGGCTCGTTCATCCGGGGTCATGGACTGAATGATCGATTCCACTTTTTTGAAGGCGCTGTCGTTGATATCCACGTCTTTCAGGGCTTTGCCCATGCCGGGCATCATGGATACCAGGTTTTTCAGGTCTCCCATTTTTTTAATCTGGTTGATCTGCGAAAGAAAATCATTAAAATCAAATTTATTTTTCCTGATTTTCTTTTCAAGCACTTTGGCTTCCTTTTCGTCAAATTGTTCCTGCGCTTTTTCCACAAGGCTGACGATATCGCCCATTCCAAGGATACGCTGGGCCATGCGGTCCGGGTAAAAGACATCCAGGGTATCCAGCTTTTCTCCCATGGAAATAAACTTGATGGGTTTGCCTACCGTGTATTTTATGGACAAGGCTGCACCACCACGGGTATCTCCGTCGAGTTTGGTGAGGACCACCCCGTCATAATTGATCGCTTCGTGGAAGGCGGCAGCCGTTGTGACGGCATCCTGCCCGATCATCGAATCGACCACAAAGAGGGATTCGGTGGGCTGGATCGCGTTTTTGATTTGCTGGATTTCAGTCATCATGACTTCATCAAGGGTAGTTCGCCCCGCAGTGTCCACGATGATCACATCGTGCCGGTTTTGTTTGGCATAGGCAAGGGCTTTGGTGGCGATCTCAATGGGGTTTTTGTTTTCAGGCTCCTTGAATACGGGCACTTTGATTTGGTCCCCGAGGGTGCTCAACTGGTCGATGGCCGCTGGCCGGTATACATCGCAGGCCACGAGAAGGGGGTTTTTTCCTTTTTTGGTTTTAAGGTAGTTGGCCAGTTTGGCGGAAAAAGTGGTTTTACCGCTACCCTGAAGTCCTGCCACCAGCACAATGCCGGGCTCTCCCTTGATGTTGATGCCTGCGCTCTGGCCGCCCATGAGTTCGGTCAGTTCGTCAAATACGATTTTAATCATCAATTCACCCGGTTTCACGGCTTTCAGGACGTTTTCCGTGCCCAGGGCTTTGTCCTTGACCTTGTCCGTGAATTCTTTGGCGATTTTATAGTTGACGTCTGCTCCAACCAGGGCCCGGCGGATTTCTTTGATGGCCTCGGCTATATTAAGTTCGGTAAGTTTATTTTCCCCTTTCAGGAATTTAAAGGCATTATCGAGGTTGTCGTGAATGGATTCAAACATAAGGGCGGATAGGATTTAATTTATAACCGGCAAAAATAGGCGAAATCTCCGATCCAGGCTTCTCCCCCTTCACACCATGCATGCAAATGAGGACTCCTTCGTACCTTTATAAGACAAACTTAAAATGTATGAGGATCCAGATCTTTTTTGGCTTATGCCTCGTCCTGGTTGGATTCATGGCCTGCAAAAATGAAGCCACGGTCCAGCCCGGGCAGCGTCTGGCCGGCGCCTTTAATCCGGATGGCTCCGATCCGGAAGCCGTATGGGTAGCTGAGGATGCCATTGCCGCCTCCGGCGGTGCGGAAGCCTGGGCAAACACCAGATATATCAAGTGGAATTTTTTCGGAAGAAGATGGCTGCTTTGGGATAAAATGAATGGTAAAGTCAGGATAGAAAATACCGGTAACGATACCAAACTGATCCTGGATCTCAACACCCGCGAGGGCAAAGTCTTTAAAGACGGCCGGGAATGGAGCGATCCGGATACACTGAAAAAATACCTTGAAAACGCTTATCGGATCTGGATCAACGATTCTTACTGGCTTGCCATGCCTTTTAAGATGAAGGATCCCGGCGTTCACCTGAGATATGTCCGGGAGGATACCACCCTGAATGGCATTGCCTCCGATGTGATTTCCCTGACCTTTGACAGTGTAGGGGTCACCCCGAAAAACAAGTACGAAGTCTGGGTGGGTAAAAACAGCAGCCTGGTTGCCCAATGGGCTTATTATCCTAACGCCCTGGACAGCATGCCTTCCATTGTCAGTCCCTGGGACGGTTATATCAAATACGGTAACATCTTTCTGTCCGCTGACCGTGGAGAAAACAGGCAGATCACGGGTATCCGGGTTTACGAATCCCTTCCCCCATCCATCTTTGAATCCTTTGAACCGGTGGATTTTGAAAAATTATAAATCATTGCATCGCGATTGAAGAAAACGAAGCGGATTGCTCAATATTCCGGTGATATGATACAGGCCCAGGCGTCTGATGTCCTGGGTATGTGAAGGTTTCCAAGAAACTGAGTTTCGACTCCTGTCATTTTTTTAACAACAAGTCCTGTAATTATTAAATTTTTGAATATTATTCAACTTAATCAGTTAATTATTGAATAAATTATAAAAAATCAATCAGTTTGCACATTTTCTTATAAAGAATCAATGTATTCATTTAAATTTGCACTACCGGTCTGAAGAGATCCGGATATGATATACTGTGAGGTGATGAAATTGGCAGACATGCCCTCTTGTCTCGGGGGTGGAGTCAGGCGATAAACCAGGTATAAGGCCTGTCCCTGTTTGTGGACAGACTGGGGTTGACCACCAGGCAATGTACCCGCGCTAAGCCCTCCGTGAAGGTTCGAGCCCTTCCCTTACAGCTTGGTTAGTAGTCAGTTTTCTGGTTAGTAAGTTAGCGAGTTAGCCCACCAAAACACGATCACTCCTCAACACCTTTCCTTTAATCCTGATTCCTTTTCTGGAAGTCGTATTGAATGTCAAAGCCTGGCGGCAACTGCATCCCAATTAATTACATTAAAGAAAGCTGTTAAGTATTCTGCTCTACGGTTTTGATAATGAAGGTAATAGGCATGCTCCCATACATCGACGCCTAAAATGGGGGTGCCCTTTTGTTCTGCAATATCCATTAGAGGATTATCCTGGTTGGGTGTGGAGGAGATAAACAATTTACCTTGAGCATCTTTGCTTAGCCAGGCCCATCCACTTCCAAATCGGGTCATTCCGGCTTTGCTCAGGGCCTCCTTAAAAGCATCGAAAGAGCCAAAACTGCCCTGGATGGCGTCACCGACGATTCCGGTCGGCACACCCCCCTTTCCTGGTCCCATGATCTGCCAAAACAGGGTATGATTGTAATGTCCTCCGCCATTGTTTCGAACTGCAGGGCTTAAGGTGGAAACATTGGCCAGAATCTCCTCAATGGATTTATCTGACCATTCGGTGTTATCAATGGCCGCGTTGAGGTTGGTGACATATGCCTGGTGGTGTTTGCCGTGGTGGATCTCCATGGTGCGGGTATCGATATGAGGTTCGAGGGCATCAAAAGCATAAGGCAGGGCGGGTAGCGTAAAAGCCATGATCTTTAAAGTTTATTGGTGATTGAATAAAGTACTTAACAAAAATAATGGAAAATGGTTGATTCCTTTCTTCTGGTAAAAGACCATCGGTTCTCATTCTATTTTTGTTAAGGCGGACTTTGCCGGCTTATCTTTGTGGAAATATTAAACCGATATGGATTTCAGAAAGGAAAAAGACTCCATGGGCCTGGTCGATGTACCGGCAGCTGCCTACTGGGCCGCTCAGACCCAACGGTCGACGCAGAATTTTAAAATCGGGGGGCAGCGGATACCGATTGAAATCATCCGGGCCTTTGCCATCCTGAAAAAAGCGGCAGCCATCACCAATCACAAGCTAGACGTATTGCCTAAAGAAAAGATGATCCTGATTTCCCGGGTTTGCGATGAAATCCTCGATGGGAAATTGGATGATCAGTTTCCCCTGGTGGTCTGGCAGACGGGATCAGGTACACAAAGCAATATGAACGTAAACGAAGTGATTGCCAACCGCGCGCATATTCTTTCCGGTGGCACCCTGACAGATACCCAAAAAGTGCTGCACCCCAATGACGATGTCAATAAATCCCAATCCAGCAACGATACCTTCCCTACAGCCATGCATATAGCCGCTTACAGCGCCATCATGGAATGGACCATTCCCGGGCTGGTCGAACTCAGAAATGCCCTCAACAAAAAAGCAAGGGCTTTTATGAAAGTGGTGAAAATCGGCCGTACCCATCTCATGGACGCCACTCCGCTTACCCTTGGCCAGGAATTAAGCGGTTATGTCGCCATGCTCGATCACGGAATAAAATGTGTCACCAACAGTCTGCCACACCTCGCTGAACTGGCTCTTGGAGGTACTGCAGTAGGAACAGGCCTCAACACGCCGAAAGGATATGCAAAAAGGGTGGCCGGGGAGATTGCTAAACTTTCGGGATATCCTTTTGTGACCGCGCCCAATAAATTTGAAGCGCTGGCTACCCACGATGCCATGGTGGAAGCCCATGGGGCCTTAAAAACCGTTGCTGCTTCTTTGTTTAAGATCGCCAACGATATCCGGCTCCTGGCCTCCGGACCTAGGAGCGGTATCGGAGAAATAATCATTCCCGACAATGAGCCGGGTTCCTCCATCATGCCCGGAAAAGTAAATCCCACCCAGTCGGAGGCCATGACCATGGCTATGGCCCAGGTGATGGGGAACGACGTGGCAATCAATATCGGAGGAATGAACGGGCATTTCGAGCTCAATGTTTTCAAGCCCCTGATCGCTTACAACTTTCTGATCTCCGCAAGACTGATTGGCGATGCCTGCAACAGCTTTACAGAACATTGTGTCCGGGGACTCGAACCGAATTATACCCGGATCAAACATAACCTGGACAATTCACTGATGCTTGTGACCGCCCTAAATACCAAAATCGGTTATGACAAGGCCGCTGAGATCGCCAAAAAAGCGCACAAAGAGCACAGTACCCTAAAAGAAGCAGCCGTTGCACTTGGATATGTCACCGCGGAACAGTTTGATCAGTGGGTGAGGGCGGAGGATATGGTTGGGCAATGAAGCGTCCTGCATCCCCGGGGCCATACCTCTGGCGAGGGACGTAAGGGGAGAAGGGCGGAAGGAGAATGGCGAAAGGGGCAAAATGCTGACAGCTGATGGCTCAAAATCCTCTTCCAGGCGTCCGGGTTTTTCTTCCGGTAGATAAAAATAGGTGTCATTGGAAATGGGATTTTCCAATGAGAACTTGCCGCCTCATACTGCATCAGGATGGTTGTGGCGGTGATGCCTTTGGTCATGGATGTAATGCGAAAAATGACATCTCTCCTGAGTAGGTTTTCCGGTTTTTCTGCCCTAACCTGAATCAGTTCGTCTTCACCCTTGGAATTATGCCTAACTAGCAGAAAATAAATATTTTATAAAAAATTTCGTCAATTCAGGATAAAATCGGAAATTTGCACGCGGTTCCAAAAGAAACCGGATAGTCTTTTTATAATCTATTAAAAATCAATTACTGATGAGAAAAGCTGATCTTGTCGCCATGATCTCAGAAAAAACCGGTGTACCGAAAGTCGATGTATTGGTTAGTTTGGAAATGTTTTTTAAAGAGGTTAAGAATACCCTGGCAGAAGGAGAAAATGTTTATATCAGAGGATTTGGTTCGTTTATTATAAAAAAACGTGCCAGGAAAATTGGTAGGCACATCAAGAAGAATGTAGCCATTGAAATTCCAGAACATTTCATTCCTTCCTTCAAACCGGCTAAGGTTTTTGTCGAACAGGTGAAAAATAAGGTCACTCAAATGCCTGAAGGAGAAGGCGAAGAAGAAGAATGAAACCTTCTGTTCTCTTTGCAGGTTCTGTGATTTTGTTTTTTGTTTTGTTTTTTGGATTCAGTAAAATAGCTCCCGAAGTTCGAAATCCTGAAAAGTCAGGATCCTTACATTTTGACAATAAAGATCTGACCGTTGAGTTAAATAGTCTTAAGGATAGCCTCTCAGAAGGGGATAGGGCCTTTGTCAATGGACTTGAATCGGAATTGGCTTCTGCAACCGCAGACTCTGCCAAAAAACAGAGTCTCCAGAAAATATCCGCTTTCTGGTATCAGCAGGGCAGGGTAGGCATTTCGGCGGAATATGCAGTAAAAATCGCCCAAACCTTTCCGACTGGTGAGTCCTGGTCCATCGCGGCCTCTAATCTTGCGCTGGCCGCTAAAACACCCGGCCTGACGGAAGAAAAAATATCGGATTATATCTCCAGATCCAAAGCGGCATTCATACAGGCCAGTGAAGCTGACCCCGGCAATATCAGCCATAAGTTAAATTATGCCCTTTTGTCCACAGAATACCCAACACCTGACAACCCGATGGAAGGCATACTGACGCTGAGAAAACTCAATGAAGATTATCCGGAGGACGTGACGGTACTTTTTCACCTGGCCCGCCTGGCGATCCAGACCGGTCAATGGGACCGGGCAAAAGAGAGGCTTGAAACCCTCATCAAACTTGAGCCTGAAAATGCCAGGGCTGCCTGCCTGATGGTCCAGGTGGCCAACCATGAAGGGGATGCCGCTAAAGCCGTAGAATGGCAAAAAAAATGTAAAACGAACCAATGATTGCTGTCAGACGGTAAGGTTCTCAAAAAGGAATCTTTCCGGATAACCATATTATTAACAAAAAAATAAATTAATTTTTTAAACATGCCTTGCGGTAAAAAAAGAAAACGCCATAAAATGGCCACACATAAGCGTAAGAAAAGATTACGTAAGAACAGACATAAAAAGAAACTGAGATAGTGATTTCTTAGGCTTTTGTGAACGGGAGAGGGTTCAAACCCTCTCACTTTCTTTCATCTTTTCTTTTATTCGCTCCAACCGGTAAAACCCGGATCCCTGTTCATGGAGGCCTAGTTTCAAATACGTGTAAATGGAGCGTGAACTCATTATCAATTCTACTCCAAGGGATGTAGAAATTGCCTTGCTTGAAGATGGCAAGCTGGTCGAGTTGCATCATCAGCAATCTGACGAGAATTTCCAGGTTGGAGACGTCTTTCTAGGGACCGTGACCAAACTGATGCCGGGATTGAATGCCGCGTTTGTCAATATCGGGCATTCCAAAGATGCCTTTCTGCATTATACCGACCTCGGTCCGCCTTTAACTTCTTTTCTCCAGTTTGCCGATAAATCCATCCAGGGCAAACTGAATACCCACCTGCTGGACCAGTTTCCGATAGAACCGGAAATCAATAAAAACGGGAAGATCAACCAGGTCCTCGCCCGAAAACAAAACATCCTGGTCCAGATCCTGAAGGAACCCATTTCCACCAAAGGTCCCCGGCTTACCGGAGAGATCACCATACCCGGCCGTTTTATGGTGCTCACCCCCTTTATCGATCAGGTGGCCGTCTCTAAAAAGATCGATGACCAGGAAGAACGCAAGCGGCTTCAGATCCTGGTGGAATCCATCAAACCGAAAAATTTCGGGGTAATTGTGCGCACAGCGGCGGCCGGTAAAAAAGTGGCCGACCTGCACGAGGAAATCACCAGCCTGGCCCAAAAATGGGAAACCATCCATAAACAATTGTACAAGGCCAGGGCCCCGATGAAACTGCTCAGTGAACTGGACAAGACCTCCTCCATGCTCCGGGACCTCCTCAATGCATCGTTCAACCGGATCATCATCAACGATCGGGAGTTGTACCAGAATACACGCGCCCTCCTTCAAAACATTTCCCCGGAACAAACCAAAATTGTCCAGCATTTTAAAGGAGACCGGGCCATCATGGACCATTTTGGAGTATCCAGGCAGATCAAATCCTCCTTTGGGAAAACCGCCACGATGAACAGCGGAGCTTACCTGGTGATTGAACATACGGAGGCCATGCATGTGATCGATGTCAACAGCGGCCCTAAAATGCAAAAATCAGATCAGCAGTCCGCCGCCCTGGCCGTCAACCTGGAAGCCGCTGCCGAAATTGCCCGGCAATTGCGCCTTCGGGATATCGGAGGCCTGATCATCATCGATTTTATCGATATGAAGAGCCAGGACCATAAAAACCACCTTTTCAAGATGATGAGGGAATATATGGCTTCGGACCGCGCCCAGCACAGCATTCTCCCCCTCTCCAAGTTTGGACTCATGCAAATCACGAGGGAAAGGGTGAAGCCCGCTGTAAATATCAATACCAGTGAAGTTTGTCCCACCTGTGGAGGCTCCGGGCAAATCCAGCCTTCCATCCTGGTCACCGATGAAATCCAGCGGGACCTTGAATTTATAGTGGAAAATCGTCCCAATACCCGCATAACCCTTGAAGTGCATCCTTTCCTGGCTGCTTTCCTGACTAAAGGAATCTGGAGCCGGCAGGTGAAGTGGTGGTGGAAATACAAAAGGTGGTTTTCCGTGCGAGCCAATGAAAATATAGGCCTCACCAAATACAAGTTGTTTGATGGGAATGAAGACGAGATCCGGATGAATTAGGAAAGTCGGAAACAAAATCAATATCTTGAATTATCAAAATCATTAAGATTTATGAAATACTGGATTCTTTTAATTGCACTGGTAATAGGCACCGGCTGCGCGAAAGTGTATTATAGCCCGGATGCGACTTCCCTGGCCAGCCGGCATAAGAAAATCGCAATTATTCCTCCAAAGGTTTCCATTGCTCCAAGGAAAAAATCAGACCTGCAGGCCCTGAAAGAGCAACAAAAACTGGAATCCGTCAATTTTCAACAGGAAATTTACTCCTGGTTGCTGCGCCGGAAAATGCAAAATAAACTGCGGGTGGAGGTCCTGGACCTGGAAACCACCATTGCGAAGCTCAAAGAAGTTGGTTATCCAGAAGAAAGGGTACTGACACCGGTCGAATTGCAGGATTTATTGGGCGTAGATGGCATCCTGACCTCCAACTTTTCTTTGTCCAAGCCCATGTCGGAAGGAGGGGCCATCGCTTTGGGCCTGATCTTCGGAATATGGGGATCCACCAATGAAGTGGTGATTGGCATGGAAATTCACGACCGTCCCAAAGAAAAGGTCATCTGGAGTTTCAACCATAAACTCTCCGGCAGCACCTTCAGTACCCCTGCAAGGCTGGTCGACCAACTTATGCGCCAGGCCAGCAAAAAGATGCCTTATATTACCAAATAAGCTGGTTCCTATTAAGGATGGCCAGGCTTCGCATCCTCATCGGAGTGCTCAACTGGGGTTTGGGTCATGCCACCCGGTGCCAGCCGGTCATTGATGAATGCTGCCGCAGGGGCCATGAAGTTCACCTGGCTTCGGATGGGCTTGCCGCCCTGGTGCTTGAGAAGAACAATCCTGGGCTGAAGCTACACCGGCTGGCACCTCTTGAAATTAAGTATGGTTCCTGGTTTTGGTTAAAGCTCATTTCTCAATCCATAAAACTATTTAACTGGTTTTGGAAAGACCGTATGGAAACCAGGCGATTGCGGCATTTGTATGACTATGACCTGATCCTCTCCGATTCAAGGCCGGCTTGCAGGATACCGGGAGTGACTGGAATACTGATCATTAATCAACCTGCACCGGAAATTCCGGGTCGTTGGGTGCGTGATTTGTCTCACTGGTTATTGTGGAAGATGTTCCGGCGATTCGATGAGATATGGGTACCGGACCTGCCAGGGGAAAAAAACCTGAGTGGGAAGCTCATTCAACTTCCCCCATATGTCCAAAAAACTTTCATAGGCTTTCTGTCCCGGATAAATCCGCCGCCTCCCGGTTCTATTGATGCGGTAACCGGAAGAATACTGGCTATTCTTTCCGGACCGGAACCGGCGCGGACGGAATTTGAACGAAAATTAATTCAACGGCTGGATGGCCACGATTACAGGATTGCTGGCGGCCGGCCTGACCGCCTAAACCATTCGGACCGGTATCTTTCCTATATGGACGCCAATGACCTGGCGGTGGAAATTTCAAAAGCGGAATACCTCATCTGCAGGTCCGGCTATAGCAGCCTGATGGACCTGGCTCAATTTGAAAAAAAGCTGATTCTCGTACCTACCCCCGGCCAGTCGGAACAGGAATATCTCGCCGAAAGGTTGAAAACAAAAGGGATAGCTGTTATTTGGAACATGAAGCAGCAATCCCTCGAGATGATCCTTAACCAGGCCGGCCAAACCCTCCCTTTTCATCTCGAGAACGAACCAGGCTTGTTGCCTTCAGCACTCAGGAAGTGGGAGGATTACTGCCAAAAAAAATCTAATTTGCATACATGATCCGGATCCAGTTTGTCGCATTATTATTCCTCATCTTTTTTTCCCGGATGGATGCCCAAAGCACCCGCTTTGGATTAAAAGCGGGCCCTTCGGTTGGGTTCCAAAAATGGAATTATTTCCAAAATGATCCGCTCTATAAATATCATGGCGCTTTATGGATTGAATCTTATCAGGAGGAAGATCCCTTTTCCCTTTTTGCCCAGGCGGGTTACCACGTGAAAGGGAGCGCCACCCGGTTTTACGGACCGATCCAGATTGACAACCAGATTTACGATATCCCGGCCAATGAGTTTATATTCAACAACCTGGCCCTGCAGGTAGGCGTGAAAAAAAAATTCCCCTGGACCAGGCTTTCCGGGTATTACGCTTTTGGGCTCCGGGGCGAATATACCCTCTCCACGAACCTGGATTCATACGACCGCATCAACCGGTTGGTCCCGGTCTATCCTTTCAATTCCGCCGTGAAAAAAATAATCGCGGGCTTTACCCTTGGAGGTGGCCTCGAAATCCCATTTGGAGAATTATCCGGAGGCATCCTTGAAATCAGCATCAGCCCCGACCTGACCCGCCAGTATTTCCAGCCTCAAATCAACAATATCATCGATATTTTTCAGCCGGGGCGCACTACCTCCATCCCGGAAAAGAGCATCAAAAACCTGACGCTGGAGCTTTCTTTTGGCGTGTATCTGACGAGGAAGGTTATTTATGTTGATTAGGAGTCAGTAGTCAGAAGTCAGTGGTCGGAGTCAGTAGTCAATGCTGGACTGCCGAAGTCTGAAAGCTAAAAATCTATAGGATTAACGTAAAAATACGTCAAATAATTTATTAAATAGTTGACAAACTATTAATGTAGTTGTATATTTGATTTTACAAAAAATAACCGATGCCTAAAAAACTCACCAAAGCGGAAGAAGAAATCATGCAGATCATCTGGTCGAAAGGCCGGGTGCTGGTCAGCGATATCCTGGACGAACTTGGAGAACCGAGACCTCCGCATAGCACCATTTCATCCATTGTCCGCATCTTAGAGAAAAAGGGTTTTGTCGGCCACAAAGCCTATGGCAGGACCTATGAATATTTTGCCCTGTTGCCGAAGGAGGAATACAGCAAGCATACCGTGCGTAATCTGATTGAAGAATATTTCGGTGGATCAGCCAACAGCCTGGTATCCTTTCTGGTTAAGGAAAAAGACCTGAGCCTGAAAGAACTGTCGGAACTCATGGAAGTGTTGAGGAAAAATAAAAATAAAAATAAATAACATGATCACCCTGGTCCTCCAGAGCAGCCTTTGCTGGCTGTTTTTTATGCTCGTCTACCAGATCTTTTTACAGAAGGAGACCTTTTTCCGGTTCAACAGGTATTATTTACTGGTGACCATGGTGTTGGGCATCGTCATCCCCCTGTGCCGCCTGGTCTGGGAACAGACGGGAGGGCCTGAATTGCCGGTTTACATGGGTTTTCAGGGCCGTGCGCAGGTCCTGGACCTGAGTCTTATTGGAGCCGGAAGCCAGGATTCCCCGAACTGGTTTGGAATACTCAACATGGTATATTGGTGCGGCTTCCTGATCTTCTTCCTGATCCTGGTCAGAGAATTGGCAGATATTCTGAAGTTGATCCGGAAGTATCCTAAGGAAAGGAACAGCCGCTATACAGTGGTCCACACCGATTTTGAACACCTTCCTTTTTCTTTTCTGAACTATGTGTTTATCAGCGAAAAAGTAAAGTTCAAACAAAAAGAACTCCGGGATATCCTTTATCATGAAAGCAGCCATGTCAACGGCTGGCACACCCTGGATGTCCTGCTGGCCGAAGGGCTTGTCGCGCTGGCCTGGTTCAGCCCCATGGTGTACTGGTATAAAAATTCGATTCGCAACACGCATGAATACCTTGCGGATGCTTTGGTCACCCGTTCGGAAGACAAAGACCGTTACGGTAGATTGCTCATCGACCATGCCCAGCGCAGGCTTCAAATTGCGCTGGCCAATCATTTTATTTACTCACAATTAAAAAACAGAATTCACATGCTCATGAAATCAAAATCAAGGCCGGTCAATGCCTGGAAGTATGCCCTGGTGCTGCCTATCATGCTATTCCTCGGTGTATTGTTTGCCTATAAGTCGGATGTCCTGCAGGCCGGTTATCCGGTATCGCTGGATGCCCGGCCGTTTTTTTGGTCCGATACCGTACGCACCCAGGTCGAGGAGATGCCGGTCTTTCCTGGCTGTGCGCAAATCACAGATCCCCAGGAAAGATCGGCTTGTTCCATGCAGAAACTGATGGAATATCTTTCAAAAAATGTACAATACCCCCTGGCTGCCAAGGAAAAAAATGTTCAAGGTAAAGCCCTGGTCAGTTTTGTGGTCAATACGGATGGTAGCATTACGGATGTTGAATTAAAGGAATCTCCGGGTTCAGGCACCGGGGAAGAAGCCCTTCGGGTGGTGCGGCAGATGAACCAAATGCCGGTAAAATGGACTCCCGGCCGGGAGAAGCAAAAAGCCGTGAGGGTCAGGATGGTCCTGCCCATCCTGTTCAAACTGAAGGATGAAAAAATAAAAGAATACCCGGTTAATGCTCTTTATCTATTAAACGGAGACCGGGCCAGCTTGGATGAAGTCAGGAATATTTCCCCGGAACAGATCGTTTCCATCAACGTCATGAAAGGAGATACCGCCATAGAAAAATACGGGGAAGAGGGTAGATTGGGGGTGATCGAAATCCTGACCAGACCGAAATATCTGGTTGATGGAAAAGAAACGACTAGGGAGGAGGCCGGTAAAATCAACCCGGACCGGATCGAGTCAGTGGATGTCGTTAAATACGGTAAACAGGAAGCGGGAACCGTGTCCATAAAAACGAAAAAATTTTCGGATGACAAAAAAGCAAGTCCTGGACCAGCTGACTTTTCAATGTTGGATGAGATGGAAAAGGGAAGTGCCCGCGAGATCTTCAAGACCGTGGAGGAATTACCCCGATTTCCAGGTTGCGAGCACCTCAAGGATAAGGCCGAACTGAACCAGTGCGCCGTTCAGCATATGCTTGAATATGTCTATAAAAACATTAAATACCCCAAATCGGCCAGGGAGCAAGGGATTGAGGGAAAAGTAATGGTCTCCTTTGTGGTGGAAGCTGATGGCAGTTTGTCTGAAATTAAAATCGTGAGGGATATCGGCGGCGGTTGCGGCGATGAGGTGCTCCGCGTGATCCATTCCATGAGTGAAATGGATCAAAAATGGATTCCCGGAAAACAAAAGGGACAGGCCGTCCCGGTCCAGTACAATCTTCCGGTCCAATTCAAATTATCCAAAGAGCCCGATCCAAAAAAAGAACCGGAATCTTCAACGGCAGCCTCTATAATCCCACTTGACACAGAACTCAAAATAATGCCCAATCCAGCCCGGGGGGATGTGGAAATACGATGGAACAGGAACGGCAAGGTCCGGATAGAAATCTTTGACCTTAACGGCAAACAACTTCACCTGAGCAACCAAATCGATTTTAATGGTTCTCAAAAGATCGATGTCAGAAGTTATAGCCCCGGCACCTATATCCTGCGTGTTAGCCAGGGAACAGTCAGCCTGGAACAAAAGCTGATCATTGGATAATAACCGAATTATTTTTTCATTTCCGGCCTTGACCGCATCTTTAACTGCCAGCCCGAAGCTTCCACGATCAGGCGGATCATTTCCAGAAAATCTTTGCCCTGTGCGGAAGCTTCGGCAAGCAGGTTGCTTTCTGAGGCTTTTTTTCGGATCATCTCTTTAGCCTCCGATTGAATTTTGTTGTAATCGGCTTCGGAAAAGGACGTAAAAAAGCCTTCAGAAATATCGTAATAATCCAGGTCATGATCTATGGAGAGGATGGTCGGTTCAGGAAGGGCGTTGATCCAGATGGTTTTGCTGGGCTCGTCGGTTTCAATGGATAGAGTTTCCAGGTCGAATCCGGCGGATACCTTTGCCTTGACCCTGACCAGTACTTTTTTCCGGAAGGGATAAACATCGAAATACTGAAAGCTGCGGTTTTCATACAATTCTGAAAAATACCCTTCCACCGTAATCCATTTCGCCACCTTTTGAATTCTTTCCAGAAGGACGGTCGCGTTTTGAGACGTCTGGATTTTGGACCTTCTGGCCCACTCCCGGTTCAGCCACCAGATACCACCCCCTAAAAGAACCAGGAGGACCAGGTAAAGGAGGTACCTTATTTTTTGCATCAGGGCACAGGTTGTTTAAACTCGTATTTGAGCCCTTTATAACTGGAAAGCACCGCTTTCACCGAACCTACCGAAACCGGCGACTCGATCAGCAGCGGCACCTGGTTTTTGTCGGTACTGGCCCAGATATGCATCCTGTCATTTTCCTTAAACACGGAACCGGCTATCACTTCCGGGCTGAGATGATGCGAAGTATATCTGCCCAGGCGGTGCACTTTTTTATTTTCTTTGGTACCGTAATACACCAGTTTAAGGTTATAGGCTTTTTTATCCAGGAAGATATCCAATGGCAGAACGCTTCCTTCCTGTTCGGCTGTAAACGCGTGCGTCCTCACGGAATACACGAGGGAAAGTACGTCATGCATGTTTTTGTTGATGGGGAAAGTTGATTCGGTGGCAGTTTCCGGTGATTTTCCGGTCCAGGTTTTGAGTTGCAGGCCTTGCTGGTCGAATTCTATTTTTTCGTAATACCGGTACTTGCCTTCCTTGATGTCCCTTTTAAAACTGACAGGCAATAAATCGGATTTTCGCACAATGGATTCAAAATAGTCATCCGCTTTGAAAAACCATTCATAGGATGAATAAGTCCTTCCGCGTGCTGAAAATTTGTATTTGTCGCCCAGGTCATCCACCTTAAATACGACTTCGCCTGCAGCCAGCCAGATAAAATTCCAGTTGTAATAAATCTTATACGTGAGTTCTTCCCCTGCCATGAAGGTGCCATTTTCCTGATCCTTCAAAAAGTCAAAACCAGGCAGAACAGACCGGGTCTCCGGACTGTGCTCCGAGCTTTGCTCTTTCGTTTGTCCCGCCGTGAACAGGGAAAACAGGATGATCAATGGATATTTAAGCATGGGCATCATTACCGCAAATAACGTAAAAATACCCATAGAAATTCCCGTTTTATCTCAGCCCCGGGGATCCGGACTTTTGGCCTGATCTGGTTTAAAATATTCACATCCAAGATTATATAAAAGGTTCTGCTTTCCATTCCTGAAACTTTGGATAAAAATTTTAGTGATTCATTAACCAGCAAGGGATTGAGGCTTGTAAGGATACGCTATCCTGAATCAATGTTTACCTTCTTCTTTTAGACTTCTGCAAATCACATTATTCAATTATCTAATATAAAATTGTTCTAATTTGTGCGGCATATGCCAGTTAAATCCTTTGGTCACCGGATTCTTGGGGTGGACCCGGGCACCCAGTTTCTGGGCTTTGCCCTTATTGAGCCGTCGAACGAAGAGATCCGGATCCTAGCCATGGATACCATCCGGCTCAAGGATGCGGGAGATCACCAGGATAAACTGCGGGAAATCTTTCTTCAGCTACAGGAACTTATTGAGACCTACCGCCCGGGTCAAATGGCGATCGAGGCCCCTTTTTACGGCAAGAATGTTCAGGCCATGCTTAAACTGGGCAGGGCGCAGGGTGTGGCCATCGCGGCCGGCATCACAATGGGCCTGGAGATCTATGAATATTCTCCCAAGAGAATCAAGCAGTCGGTTACCGGCAATGGCAATGCGGCAAAAGAGCAGGTCGCGGCCATGCTTTCCCACATTCTAAAGAAACCGGTACAGGCCGATCGTTTCGATGCTACCGATGCCCTGGCTTGCGCGATATGTCATCACCAGCAGGGGCAAGGCCACATACCCGCAACGGGTAAAATGAAAAAATACAATTCGTGGAAAGGTTTTCTAAATGAAAATCCCGGCAGGGCGGGGAAACCTCACCGCGTTTAAGCCAGGTTCCGGCGTATGTTTTCCGCTATAACCAGGAGTTCTCCCTCACTGGGATTGAGTTTGGGTCGTTCAAAATTGATATCTCCCACCTGATTTAACGGGATAAGGTGAATGTGGGCATGGGGCACTTCAAGGCCGATGACACAAACGCCGATTCTGAGGCAGGGTACGGCAGCCCGGAGCGCTTTGGCAATTTTTTTACTAAAGATCACCATGGCACCCAGGTCCTGATCTTCCAGGTCAAACAGGTAGTCGGTTTCTTTTTTAGGGATTACCAGCGTATGACCCGGAGCTAGCGGATGGATGTCCAGGAAGGCCAGAAAACGATCGTCTTCCGCTATTTTATGGCATGGAATTTCACCACGGACTATTCTTGAAAAGATACTGGTCATAGGATGTTAAATGGAGATCTGAATCACTTCAAATTCAAGGGTGCCGTTTGGTGTGGCCACGGCTGCGGTCTCGCCCACATTTTTTCCCAACAGTCCCTGGCCGATGGGGGAATTGATGCTTATTTTACCGGATTTGATATCGGATTCCGCTTCAGAAACCAGTTTATAGATCAGATCCTTACCCGTTTTTTTGTTCCGGATGGTCACACGGGAAAGAATGCCCACTTTGCTGGTATCGATCTGGGAATCGTCGATCAGTTTTACATTGGCCAGTTTTTTTTCAAGTTCGTTGATTTTATATTCCAGCATGCCCTGTGCGTCCTTGGCTGCATGGTATTCTGCGTTTTCAGAAAGATCCCCTTTCTCCCGGGCTTCGGCAATGGCCCGGGCTGCTTCGCGCCTTCCGTTGCCTTTGAGTTCATCCAGTTCCGCTTTCACTTTTGCAAAACCTTCCGATGTCATGAGTGTTAATTCCATAAAAATAACGAAGTTATAATTTGGTGAATAATCAGAGAGCACCCCGGCCTGCAGCAGGCAGGCAGATTGAATTTGGATTGACCAGGTACCCCATCACGTATTAATAAAAATACAAAGAACGTTTTCAGTAATTCCAAAAACGTTCTTTGATTGGTTAGTGGCTTCAAAGTTAAGGCAATATTTCGCTCGTGTCAAACAAATTTAAAGCCAGGCCCGGAGCCCTATTTCCAGGATTCCGGTTTTAAGTTATTCCCAACTTTCCATGAACAGGCAGGGAGTATTCCAACGCCTGGATTTATATCTTTAAGGTATAAAAACCTGTATGAAGTATTTGTATTTGATTTGCCTGCTGGTCCTCTACTGCAGTGCTGCGGCGCAGGGCATACCCCTCCCGGAACATCCAAGGCCTGATTTTGCAAGGGACCAATGGGTCAACCTCAATGGGCAATGGCAGTTTGAATTCGATTCACTGGATAGGGGTCTTGATGAAAAATGGTTTGAAAATAAAAGCTTATCCGGAATGATTACGGTACCCTTTCCATGGGGTTCGGCTCTTTCAGGCGTGAAAGACGAAGCCGATATTGCCTGGTACCGCAAGTCGGTCACCGTTCCCATTTCCTGGGACGGAAGCAGGACATTTATCACGATAGGAGCCAGTGATTGGGAAACCCAGGTATGGCTTGATGGCAAATGGATCGGAAGCCACCGGGGAGGATATATGCCTTTTTCCTTTGACCTCAGTCCTTATGTCCGGTATGGTCAACCTCAAAACCTCGTCATCCGGGCGGACGACAAAAGGCGGATGTTTACCCTCTACGGCAAACAGGGATATGGCAATGCCCGGGGAATTTGGCAGACGGTCTACCTCGAAAGCCGGGGACGGGATTATATTGAATCCATCCAATGCTTTCCGGATATTGACCGTAAAGGGGTAGCTATAAAAGTTTTTATACCCACAGAAGCAAAGGAACCAATCCCTTTACAGGTAACCGTAAAAACACCCCAGGGTGACCGGGTACAAAAACTTCAGGTTTCAAAGGGAAACAGCAGTGCTCAGACTTATTTGGATATCCCTCAGCCCAGGTTATGGAACCTCCGGGATCCCTATCTATACGATGTGGAGGTGCAATTGGGCAGCGACAGGGTGCGCACCTATTTTGGCATGCGCAAGATATCTGTAACTGTGCTTCCTGGCACCACCATTCCCTACATCGCTTTAAACGATGAGCCCATCTATCTTCAACTTGCCCTGGACCAATCCTATCATCCGGCGGGATATTATACCTTCCCTTCCGATTCTTTCATGCGGCAGGAAATCGAAAGGAGCAAAGCCATCGGGCTCAATGGCATCCGGACCCATATCAAGCCCGACCTGCCGAGGAAACTCTATTGGGCGGATAAACTCGGCCTGCTGGTCATGGCCGACCTGCCGAACAGTTGGGGGGAGCCGGATGAGCCCATGCGGCAGGAAGCAGAAACCACCTTGCGTGAAATGATAAAAAGGGATTTTAATCATCCTTCCATATTTTCCTGGATCGTTTTTAATGAAACCTGGGGATTGACCACCCGGATTGAAAAAGAAGGCAAGCCGGTGAGTCAGTACCTGCCCCATACCCAGCATTGGGTGGCCTCCATGTATTACCTGGCCAAGTCCCTGGACCCGACCCGCCTGGTCGAAGACAATTCCATTTGCTGCGGACGCGGCCATACGGAGACCGACATATACAGCTGGCATGAATACCTGGCCGGATGGGAATGGGAAAACCATTTGAATAAAATTTCCGAAAACAATTATCCCGGCAGTCCCTTTCATTTTGAGCCCGGTTTTCAGCAACAATCCCAACCCAATATCAATTCAGAATGCGGCAACGTTTGGGGCTATGAAGGCAGTACCGGGGACGTGGACTGGAGTTACGATTATCACCGCATGATCAATACGTTCAGGAAATTCCCTAAAGTGGCCGGTTGGTTGTACACGGAGCACCACGATGTGATCAACGAGTGGAATGGTTACTGGCGGTTTGACCGGAGCAATAAATTTACCGGCCTGGAGGAACTTGTGCCCGGCATGAACCTGCAGGACCTGCACAGCAAATATTATATATCCACGGGCAATGAGATCTGTAAAACCACCCGTGGTGGCGAGGTGGTGACCGTACCCTTGTACCTTTCCATTTATGATAGCGGCCCGATTGCAGGGAATCAGCTTGCGCTGGAATATACCCTGGATTTTACGGACGCGGGGGGTGAAACATCGGAAATCCTTTCCGGTAAAATGGGGATTGATGCCCTGCCCTGGGACCAGAAATTGTTGCAGGCCCTCCAACTTAAAATGCCGGATTACCGAGGACTGGGTATACTCCGGCTGGTTTTAAAATCCGGGTCAGGGGAAATCCTTCACCGGAACTTTATGCATTTCGAAGTACAGTCGGATCTGGATCCAGCTGGCAAACTTATCTTCAGTGTCCGGCCGGATGGCTTTACTTCGCAGCAATGGTCCTCCAAATACTGGAACGTCCTTGAAGGAAAAAAAGTGAATGGAGCCGGTGCAGGCTATTTTGATTATCGGATCCCGGTGAGTAAAAAAACCAAACTTGAGGGTATACAGGCAGGCTACCTGGTCATGGAATTGTCGGCCAAACAATTGTTTGATAAAGACCTGGAGGGTGCATTTGACCAGAATCAAAACTATATGTTAGGCTCCAGGGTATCCCCGCATAAAAACCCCAATGCCTATCCAATGACGGATGAAGAAAAATTTCCTTCCGAAGTCAATGTCTTGATTAACGGAAGGCTGGCACTCCGGGCCGGGTTGGACGATGACCCTGCAGACCACAGGGGTGTATTGTCATGGCACCACCAGTTGAAGGATAAAAGACTGCGTGAAGCAGGTTCATACGGTTACCTTATAAAAGTACCGCTTAGAAAAACAGAATGGCAGGCGGCCAGGTCCAGGGGTTATCTTTCCGTCAGACTCCAGGCTCCCGGAAAAGGTGGTTTGGCGGTGTATGGTTCACAATTCGGAAGATATCCCGTGGATATTAACCTGGTTTTGCAGAAAAACCCTCAACACTGATTGCTGTCCCGAGGCCTAGGCCTCGGGAGCTGATCTGGTGAAAGCTCATAACTCCTTGTTATTTCAAAGTCAGTTCAGCCAGCACCGCATGATGGTCTGAGGCAAACCTGCCTGCCCATGAATTGCTGAGTGTACCATGCCTGAGCACCTTTATTTTCTTGTAATTTTTCATTAAGATATAATCGATGTGCCGTCCATCCTGCTCCATGGCTTCAAAGCCGTTGAAGGTACTGTATGGGCCAAAATGCACCTGGAGGGACAAGCTTTCGCTATCGGTCAGATGGCTGGGGTCTGATGGCTCCATGAGGAGCCGGATGGGTTCCTGTGTTGGGATGGCATTAAAGTCTCCGGTCACAATAACCCTTGATTTGCCTGCCATTTCTTCGATTTTTCTCAGTAATAATTTTGAACTTTCCCGGCGGGCCAATTCACCCAGGTGATCGTAGTGGGTATTAAATACATAAATGGTTTTTTTCTTTTTAATGGTTTTAATTTTGGCCCAGGTCACCACGCGATGGAGCATGGCATCCCATCCCCGGCTCGGTGTGTCCGGACTGGGGCTGAGCCAGAACGTGCCGCTTTCCAGCACTTCGACTCGGTCTTTGCGGTAAAAGATGGGTGAAAACTCCCCGGCTTCCTTTCCATCGTCCCTCCCTTTTCCAATAAACTCGTATTCGGGCAAGGCCGCCTTCAAATCACGGATCTGGTGGATCAAAGCTTCCTGCATTCCGCAGATATCTGCGCCGTAAAAGCGGAGCATGGAAGCCAGGTTTTCTTTGCGTTTGTCCCAACGGTTTTCTCCATCCTGGGGATTGTCGTACCGGATGTTATAAGACATCACCTGGAGCGTCTGTGCATAAAAGTCAACAGATGGTATTATAGTCAGGACTAAAACGGAGGTAAGTAAAACGAGTTTTTGGATCATAATTTCCTGTTTCTTGCCTTCAAATATAGTGAGGCCAGGTCAACGCATTCAATTAAGGTCTCATTGAAGGAGGAGGACGGGTTTATTGAAGAACCGGCTGTATTTGCTAATGGACTTTTCAAGCATGCTGAGATGCGCCTTATTTGGTTTGGAAAACCAGGTTGCCTGCACGGTCAAACTTGCCGATGCCGTTTTTCTTTTCCAAAGGCCAAGCACTTTTCCCCCGTATACCAGAGTTGGATTCAGTATTCCGTTTGAAGTCATCGTGGTTGGAATGAATTCAGGCTTCAAGGCGAACGACCGGTCTGCATAACCAATCAGGTACTCATCATAAGCCGGCAGCAGGAGAAAAGGGCCTGGTCCGTGGCCTGCAGGTTTCGGGGGGACTGTAAACCAATGGACCTTACCTTTTATTTCTATTTGGTCAAGCGAAGACTGGTTCATTTTTATGCCCAACCTTGCCGTATTTACGGGAATGGTCATCCATTTGGTAAGGTCTTGGAGGGTGGCGGGTCCATGACTTTGAAAATACCGCAGCGTCAGTTCCGCCAGCGCCTCCTCCGAAGATTTTTTCACCGGTGAAGGGACTCGCTCTTCAACCAGGCTATAGGTATGGTTCTTGCCCTTTTGGGGACCGCTGCAGATAAGGCCTTCCAGTTCAGCATCATAAAAGATATGGATCAGCTGAAGATTGTCCGGTTTGATTTTATGCCGGTGAAAAACTTCTAAAATTTGATGACGGGTGAGGCTGGGCCGGGCCAACAATGTTTTATGGATCAGTTTCCTGGTTTTTTTCAGCAGGGGTTCATTCAATCCCAATTGGTTAAATCTGCCGGCATGTGCTTTTCTCAGAAAGGGAGCCGAAAAACGGTTCATCCATACGTAATCTTCTCCGGGGATCAGATGCCAGGTAGGCCTGAAAATATGTGCCCTGAGAATCAGCCCCTGATCCAGGGCAAGGTTTATTTCTTCAAGTTTCGGGTTACGCAGGCGGATACCCACTGCCCATCTGGCCATTTCAAAATCCTGGGCCTGTATACCGGCCATATATTTCACCACCGAAACCGGGTCGTCGAATACAGGATGGGACAGGCCCTGCCGGATTATTCGTTGTGAGGCCAGGCTTGAATTCATTGGCCGGAATTATTTTTGCAAGAATAAAAAATTTCTATCATGGCTTCACCCCTTCTCGGACTCCGAACGGTAATTTATAAAGTGCCCGACCTGGAGCAGGCAAAAAACTGGTACAGCAAAGCCTTTGAAACCAATCCCTATTTTGATCAGCCTTTTTACGTGGGATTTAATATCGGAGGATATGAACTGGGCCTTGATCCGGATGGCTATGCCGAAAACCTGCCCAACACCAATTCGGTGGCCTATTGGGGTACCGATCATATCCAGGAGACCTTTGACCGGTTCATCCAGCTTGGCGCGAATCACATTGAAGCCCCTTCCAACGTGGGTGGAGAAATCATGGTTTCGACGGTGGCCGACCCCTGGGGAAACCGTATTGGACTGATCTATAACCCTGAATTCATACTTTGATCCGGGGCTTGACAGGTATTCCTTTATAAGGAAATTTTGAGGGAGACATTGTGGCTCCCGTTCCAGGGATTACTGGCCCGGTAACCATAGTCGATTCCCAGTTTCTGATTGCTTCCTTTTTTAAAGGGAGCCTCGATTCCAAAGCCGGCGGATAAACCGGTATAGACATTTTTATTGTCAACTCCTTCCAGTTCATATTTATATCCGCCGCGTAAAAAGAACAGGTTATTAAAGGCATACTCCACGCCCGCTCCCAGTTCATCCCGTGAAAATGAATTGGCTGTAAAATTAGCCAATACCGTCAGCCGGTTTCGTTTATCCAGGTGAAAGTCATAGGAGGTCCCGATATTCAGCAGGGAGGGTAATTCAAAACCCGCGGACCGCTGATCAAAAGTCAGTTGATAGGGTGTTTCCCCTTCCGGGCTGTCCCCTTGAAAGGAGAGGCCTTCCCCGCCAAAGCGCATGGGAGAACCTACATTCCGCAGCGAGATCCCGAACTTAAAATTATCTTCCGGGCCGTTCACATATTGAACTCCGGCGTCAATGGCAAAACCAAAAGCGCTCAGGTCGGAGGTGGATTCGGAAATCCCTCGAAGAAGAATGCCCACGGATACTTTGTTTTCAAACGTATAGGCATAACTGATTCCGAGATTAAAAAAACTGGGAGAATAAGTTGCCCCCGTTCCACCGGGCAATTGAGTAGTGGTCACCAGGATATCTCCAAAGTCCAAAGACACCAGGTTGAATCCGAGGACCCCGTTTTTACCCATTTTCTGAGCAAAACCAAGGGCATTCATGCTGATGCCCGAACCGCGCAGGTATTGAGTATGCCCGATGAGCAATTCTGTTTTATGTATTCGGGCCAGGCCAGCAGGATTAAGCCATAGTGCTTCCACACCGGAGATCATGGACGTGGTCATGGTATGCAGGCCTGCAGCCCGCGCCCAGGGATTCATGGTCAGTTCATAAGCCCCGGCTTCCCCCTGTCTGTCCGGGTTGCCTGCAAACAATCCCTCCCTAAAAGCAATCATCAGGATCAAATTGATTATCAGCCAGTATCTGCACTTCATACGCTTCATGCTTTACAATCCGGTCGGATCAAATTTGCGGTTAACGTTAAACCATTTAATCGTCGTCTCGCCGATGCCTTCAGCCTGGATATGGACCAGATAAACGCCGCTGGCCACCGGTATACCTTTGGTATTTTTCATATCCCATTCCAGGTCTGGTATATACCGGGTGTTCAGAATTGCGGGGTTTGTCCGGTCACGGATAGGGAGGTCTTTTTCATCCCTCTTGTACTGACGGATGAACCTCCCGTCGAGGGAATAAATGGTCACATTGCATTTGGCAGGGAGGTTGGTGATTTTTACAATATTGGCAAACTGGGTGCTTTCGTAGCTGGAATAGGCGTAGTATGGATTCGGTACGAGGTTTATTTTTTTAAGGGAGGCCGGTATTTCTGCACCCTGCAAAGCCTGGGCGGCTTGCCCGGAAATGGTAAACAGATAGGAGGGATGCCCTTTGGCGCTATTGGTCCCTACGGCCACCTGGAAAGGGTTTTCCACCCGCATTTTTACGGTGACCTCATTGGGTATCAGGCCGTCCTTATAGGCCAATAATTTCTGGCCAGTGGGCAGTATGGGCCAGGTCACCCAGGTGACATCGCGCAAACCGGGGATTTTCCGTAAGGGACTATTCCCTGAATTCAAGCGCTCGCGCAGGGATTTACATTCATCGTATTCCTGCAATGTCACGTAAATAAAGTGTTGCCCGCCCAGCAGATAATTAAATAGGGTAGGAGGGCCGCCGGTCTGGATGACCTGCTGGCTGGTAGGATTCCACATCATATCGCCACCGACCGGTTTCTGATCGTCAAAGCCTTGTGGAAACAACCTTCCGTCGTAAACCGAATTTTCACCAAAAAAGATATTCAGTCTCTTGCCGGTTTCCACATCGATGGCATAACCCGGAAACCAGGACATCCCGGTTCCGTCATTGTCCGGATCGGCAAAGCCATCGTTGTTGGTATCTTCCTTACCTACGGAAGGACTTCTGCGCAAATCCATATTTCTTGCGTCCAAAACCGTGGGGATACCCAGGCCGGTGGTTTGGGAATAATAAAACGGAGAGGCCGTTTCGACCACCACACAGCGGCTCCAGAGGCTTTTGTCAGGGGTAAGTACGATGTCCACATTGTTGAGGTTTTGAAGCCGGAAACCCGGATTTTCACGCATAATCCGGAAACCATCTGAGGCATCCATCCAGGATGGCCCGATATAGGGATTCAGCGGGTCTGAAACCCTGAAATCGGTGAGGTAAAAAGGAACAAAGCCTCCACCATTGCCCATAGTAGACAAAGCCGATTTCTGGTCCAGAAGAAAATCAATTTCATTTTTACCGGTCTTTACATAGTTGATCACCCCATCCCCATCAGGCACCGTACCAAACCATTGCGGTTTATTGAGGTCTTTATAACTGATTTCGGCGCCGATAGCCCCATTGGTGCCCAGCGAATTGCCTCCGGCATCAATGCTCTGGCCCAAGGTGACGGAGAAACCGAATTTGGCGATCAGCTGCTCATTGAGATTGTCCAGCGTGGTTTCCGATAAAATGACGTTGTTTGGATCCTTGCTGTTTATCAGTTTCCACCGGACCGGAGGATCGAGCTGGTTGTTATTGGGGTCCGCATCAGTGAAGGTCAGCACAAACTCACCATCCTGCACATCCAGTGGATTATAAATTTTAACCTGGATCGGGCCACGGCCAGGTTTGTACTTTATCCGGCCGTTAAATTTTTTATCCAGGATGGCCTGGCGGGTAGAATCGGACATGTCCAGGAAGTTGCCGCCTGCCCCGATACCGTCCAGGCGGGTGATTTCCACCCCATTGCCATAGGCCGATTTAAGGTTGGTATTCACCACCGGCCTTGGAATAGGGACATAGGTACGTATGTTCCTTCTGCCTTCCAGGTAAGATTTCCGTTGGCCGACTACATCCCTGGGATTAAAGGGCAGGTAATTGTTGTAGGCATAAGCTATGGCGGTATAATAATATTTTTTGTGATTGATCAGGGCCCGGTCTTCAGTGGCAAACTGGTCTTCTTTGATCTGGAAACTATGCCTGATCCCGGCATCTTCCCCTTCCACCCGGATTTCAGGGATCCAAACCGGCTGAGAGGAATTCGGGTCTGGGACCGATTTCCAGTTGTAAATATTACGCACCCCGTTTTTGATATCCACCTGGAAAATCAGCCTTGCCCGGTTGACGTCATCAATATCCGCGATTCCGACATCGGCACTTTTCAGCTGGTAGATTTTGTATCCTTCAAAACGGTAGAGGCTGTCGGCTACACCGGCGGGAGCCTGTAAGTCTACTTCCTGGTAACCTTCGTAAGCGTTATTGGATTTCACGGGATCATTCGACAAAAGGAGGATCAGTTCCTGGTCGAGTTCTATAAAATCAAGGTCCGGAGCATCGGGCCCGTCGGTAATGTCAAAACAATTGTCAAATAAAGCCTGCGCAATATCATCGGCTGAGGTCAGGCGATCAATATTCGGGCATGGATAATCCAGATCCGGTACCCAAACCACCCCTATAATCAGCTCATTGACTGCTCCCGGGTCAAGCCTGAAAGGCCCGGAAGCCTGGATGGTCCTCCGGTCCCCGAAGTCCAGGTTGGCGGTACACATGGACCAGCCGCGGGCATTGTCCGGAGCATCGGTGAATGCATAATCGTTTCTGGCGGCACCGATCTGATACGCTGTGCCACCGTATGAAAAGGGGGTTCCGTCTTTCCATGACCCGGACATGTAATTGTAATATTCCTGCGCGTTCTGTGGGTCGGTCATAGCATTCGGCCAGTTTCCGACTGCCGCATTATTAAAATAAGTAAAGGAGGACATGCCGATTTCCTGGCCGAATTCATCGAGGGGCCCCCTGAAATAATCCACTCCCAGGATAGGTACATCGTTGCAATACGTATTTATGCCACCTGGGCAGGAACAGCCCGTTTCTCCGTCTGTGGCATCCTCGTTGTACACATAGGCCATGGATCTTCCCACATCGCATCCGATATAATCATCCGTATAACAGCCCAAATCAGGGTCAACAAACATCGCGAAGAAAGTGCTGTCGATGCTTTGGGTGGCGCGGTTGATCAGCTTGTACCGCTGGAAGGTCATGTTGTTGATTTCATCGTTGGTGGCATAAGCAAATGCCTGGACCTGGATTTCCATCTGGATGGGTTTGCCCTGGGTCTGGGTGTGGATCCCTCCTGCATCATTGTATATCCAAAAGGTCATTTCATCGGGATACTGGGGGGCATTGCATCCCCTGATCTCGATGATGGGATAGTCCCCTTTGCAGGGATCGTATAAACCGTCTCCATCGCGGTCAAAAAAACCGGCAAGTCCCTGGCTGGTGTTGGGTAGGTCAAAACCATGAATATTCTTAAAATAAGGATTCCCCCTGCCCGGCCACCCGAGAACATCTTCAGGAATTTTTTTACAATCCAGTACCGTTCCTGAAGCAAGGGCATCGTTATAGGCTTTCAGATGCAAGGCAATGTTTTCTCCCGTGACCTGGAAATGTTTGTCCCATTTGGCACAGGTGTCAATGCCGATGGTGCCTTTTACTGGATCCAGGGGGCCTGGCCAGAAATCATTGAGATTTCCTGTTCGGTATATCTGGCCGGCCAGTTTGAGGTTACCCACAGGATCGTAACCGCCCAGCCAGACGGCACCTGCAAATATGGAGGATACTTCAGGTATGCCGGACCCGGGTTGTACTTTGGGGACAATATATTTTCCATCCTGCAAATCCCACCATACGTCTCCCCCGCCTAAAAGCCTGGCGCGGACATTATTGATTTGCATGTCGACGGATGAAGTGGATGGTGCGCAATCGGCTCTGGGAGTAAGCCTTTGTTTGAGTTCATTGATCTTTGCCTTTTTCGGGGGGTAGGGAGGATATGCCCAACCGTAGACAAAGCCATATACCAGCAGAAAAAAGGAGATTATATATTTCTTTTGAAACATCATCATGGTTTTAGAATTCGATAATAGCGCCCAGGTATAGCCTTCTTGGCAGGGAATAAAATCCGGGATTCAATTCTGCCCATTGGTAGGACAGCAGATAGGCATTGACGTCCCTGCCTGTAGAGGTGACCGTATTGAGCGCCGATTTGCCATCCGGAGAAGTCAGGTAACCATCATCTTCAGGTGAACCGCTGACAGGATAGACCCCAAAGATATTTTTACGGTTCAATACATTTTGTACACGGAAATAAACATTCAGAAACATGGGAAAGCGGCTATCTGGACTGCCCACCCTGAAGCTTTTATCCGCGCGAAGGTCAAGGGTGAATGACCAGGGAAGACGGGAGCCATTGAGCGCGCCTGCAAACCCCGTTCCGCCAAGAGGCTGGGCCCTCTGCAGTTTAGTGTATGGCCTGCCGCTGACGGCATTCGCCTGGAGATTAATGCCCGCATTGGCTAAGAGTTCGAGTCCATTGATCCGGGGCCCGTTGTAGGCCCGTCCGGATGCGTAACGATAATCAATCACGGTGACCAGCCGATGCCTCTCGTCAAAATTCAAAGGAAACAGGCTCCGGATATTGCCACGCTGATTCAGGCTGCGCTGGGTATTTGCATTTGATCCGGTACCATCTGCAAACTGCAGCGTATAGTTGGCCAGCAGTTCTAAATTGCCGGTGCGACGGAGGTCATACTGGAAACTGAACCCTTTCACCGTACCGAAATCGAGGTTGCCATATCCGGTATAATTGTTTACCGGGGAAGGTACATACAGATAGGTGCGGCTTTGGATCATATCGCGCATCTCTTTGTAATAAGCCGCAATTTTCAGGGCTGACGAATTGGACAATTTTTGCTGAAAGCCTACCTCATAATCAATGGTCCGTTCGGGTTTCAGGTTGGGGTTGTTGGAAGGAGTGCGGGAGGGATCCTCAAAATAGTAATAGTCCAGGGCTGTGGCGATGGTATTGGAAGGAGGCCGCTGCACCAGGATATCGTAATGGGCAAAAAAGTTGGCATCATCTGAGATGGGGAATGAAAAAGCCAGTCGCGGCATAAAATTGATTTGTGGCTTGTAGTCCGTAAACGACTGGTCTGGATTAAATGATTTAAGGCGGATATTGGAATTCGGATCTTTCAGTTTTGGGGTTACGACTTCCCCTCCGAATAATACGGAACCGTCGTTGGCCGGGGTGCCGTTCGGGAAATACCATTGTTCTCCTTTGCGGAAGGCTTTTACGTTGTTTGAGTTTTTATTGGTGATGTAGACCAGGTAATCGTCTCCGACTGCAGCCGGTTTTTCTTCACCGAGGGAAGCATAAAAATCCTTTGCCTGGGTGATCTCATACAGGGAAAAAGGGTCACGGAGTACTTTGGTGTTGGCGTCATAACGATCGACACGAAGCCCCAGCCTCAGGATCAGGTCCCGGTAACTGAATTTATCCTGGATATAAGCGGCGGCGTAGGTAGGCCGGTTAGGTGCGACTACGAAGGTGCGGCGGCCTTCGGCGTCGACTGCCGAAAAAAAGTCTTCAAACCGGGCTTTGCTGTTTAATTTATTGCCCAGGTAATCATAGCCGTAATAATCCAGTACACCCTGGTCCGTCAACTCGCTTGCGGCGAACATATCCAGCCGGAGGTCCGAAGGATTGATGCCGTCAACATTTACATATTCGTTCAGGGTTTGCCCGGTGAGTTGCCTGACCCTCTTATAAAAAAGGAGGTCGTTGTCTTCTTCAACCAGGGTTTGAAATTGCTCATAGGTATAAGGAGTCTGTAACCCGTCGAAAGATCCGATGATCTTGGTGGTATCCACTCCCTTGATGTGGTTGTTGGCCTGCAGGCGGGCGATGGTCCAAAGGCCGCTCGGACTGATGCCCCAGGCTCGGTCCGTCCGTTGTTCAAAGATGAACCCGGCCTGGATGTTGTGCCTGCCCTTATTGGATCCTCCGGGGAATAAATCGAAACTGGCCTCTCCGTTAAAAGTGAGGATGTCACTTTCCCCTTTGCCATAGTTGTTGTACACCGAACCTACATTGGTATGCAGCCGCCAGGCTGAGTTAAAATTGTTGGAAACAAAGCCATTGAAGGCATAATAGTCAAGCAGGTTATTGGCGTCCAGGTTTTTGTTGTAATTGGCGAGCACTTCGTTTAAAATGCCCGGAGTGTATCCATTGAGTTGTTGGAGATAACCAGCATGGGCTACACCCGGAACCGGGCCTCGGGAATAGGTGGATTCGCCTTCCACAGGAATCCAGCTGATATCAAAATTGCCGACGTGGCCATAATTAAAGATCCGGTCCCGGTGCCTGAAGTCCTCATTTTGATTGTTTCCTTTTTCATAGGCTGCCTGCAACGTATACACAGCATTCCGGAAAACGCGGTTGTCCCCCTTTTTCATGCCACCGGAAGGTTGGTTTTCCAACGGGTCGGGACCCAGACGGTGCCTCCAGCGGAAAGCACCCCGGTAATTCTGGGAAGTCGCCAGGGGATTGTTTTCATAATTGAGCAGGTCCCAGGTGGATCCGGCTGAAAAGCGATTGTTATTGCGGTTATATGCCCCGGTGAATCCGATGTCAATTTTTTTAGTCAGCCTGGCGTCAATTTTACCGGTAAGGTCAATGCGGGAAGCTTGTTCGTTCAGCCTGGCCTTACGCAATTCAACATCCCCTGAGCCCAGGAATTCTGCAGTGGAAAGCGGTACTCCGTTTAGCCGGGTGATGGGATCGGTTTCTATTTCTTTCAGTTTTCCGGATTTGGAATAATAGGTGCCGGTAATGCCTGGATTATCATCTTGTTGCCTGCGATATTGCCCACTGAGCCGGTAACCTAAAACAGATACACCTTTTTGGTTTCGCAAGATCGGGCCGCTCAGGTTAAAATTGAGCAGATTGTATCCAAAGGCATCCAGGAATTGTGAGGATTCCAGTTCCAGCCCGCCGGAGAATTTATCGGATGGCCCTTTGGTGGTGATCGAGATCACTCCGCCGGTCACATCGCCATAGCGGGCTTCTACACCACCGGTGATTACTTGCATTTGGTCGATCTCGGTCTGGGGAATCAGGCTGGTATTGACCCGGATGCCATCTATGTAGTAATTGGTGGCATTGGACCGGGATCCCCGGATGTTAAGCGCGCCCCCATTCTGTTGGGCGATCCCGGCTGTGGTGGCAGCCAGTTCATTGATGTTTTTGGTTGGGAGGTTTCTTATTTGTTCGGAGGTGACCGTGCCTCCGGAAGTGGTATTGTCCTGCTGAATCAAGGGCACTTTATATTCCGTAACTACGACCTCATTCAGGAGGATGCCGGTGGCCAATTCTATATCCAGCCGGTTTGCTTTGCCTGCAAAAACCACGACATTCTGAAAGCGCTGGGTTTGGTAGCCTACATAACTGAACTCCACATCGTACGTACCGGGATCGAGGTTGGTAAAGGTATAATTCCCATCCAGGTCAGTCGTCGTACCGCCTTTTTGTACTCCACTTTTGAATAAAACCACGGTGGCGCCGATCAGGCTTTCCTTATTTTCATCCTGAACCTTGCCTTCGAGAGAGGTTTGGGCACCGGCGGAAAGAATTCCAAAAAGGAACAACAGGAGGGCAAAACCTGATTTTCTCAAATACAAATTTGAATCCAAATAGTTAAAATTCAACACAATAGATAATATAAATAATTAACGAAGATAGGACAAGAAACGCTGATTCAAGGCGGATTTATAGTGGGTATTGAAAATTTAAGATTTGATGCAGGTTGCCAAATTCATAAGGTTCATCGTTAGTTCCGGAATCCACGATGATTATGGGCATAATAATTGGATTTCATTTCCTCAATGGCCTGAAGCATTACACTGAATTGCGTGCCGCATTGATAATCCCGAAGGAACTCCGGATAATGAGTTTTTCATAAACAGGCCTGAGTTCATGGTCCCGGTATTCCGGTTTGCGCAATTGCATCAGGGCATATTGTTGGATGGTGAGCAGGGGGCGCACAATTTTTTCCCGCATATCCACGGAAAGGGCATCTGCAGGGTAGTCCTCCATTAAAAATTTGTGACCGGTCAGGAGGAGGACATATTGCTGGGTGCGCTTGAATTCATCATAAATGATCCGGTAAAGGCCTGCAAATTCGGCGTCCTTTTCAAGGTAGGCGGTAAGGGGGAAAAAGCTTTTTTTCATAGCCATCTCATTGTTCTCGATCAGGGTCTTGAAAAAGACAGAGGAGGCGTACAAATCCCTGACTTTTTCCCACTTTCCTGCCATGTACATTTTTTCGAGGGCTGAGCCTACCCCGAAAAAACCCGGAACATTCTGTTTGTTCTGGCTCCAGGAGCCCACGAAAGGAATGGCCCGGAGATCGTCGAGGCTGAGGTCTTTGGATTTACCTCTTTTGGAGGGCCGGCTGGCAATATTTGTTTCGCTGTAATAATTCAGCGGGCTCACCGTACTCAGGTAGGACATGAACCTCGGATGCGCTTTGAGATTGCGGAAGGCTTCCAGGCCGGTGAGGGCCATTTCATCAATCAACTGGCGGTGATCCGGATTAAGGGTATTGGTATGATCGGCCAATACGTCGTTGTAGATTCCGGCGTTTAATAATTGTTCAATATTGTATTGCGCGGATGCGATGGTTCCAAAACTGCTGCTGACGGTCTGGCCCTGGATGGTCAACTGGATTTCCGTGTTTGAAATCCGGTGACCCAGGGAGGCATAGAATTTATGTGTTTTGCCGCCGCCACGGGAGGGGGGGCCGCCTCTTCCGTCAAAAAAGATGACCTTGATGCCAAACTCCTTGGAAACCGCTGTAAGATTTTCTTTCGCCTGGTAAATGCTCCAGTTGGCCATGAGATATCCTCCGTCCTTGGTGCCATCGGAAAATCCCAGCATGATGGTTTGAAAATCGGAGCGGCTTTTTAAATGTTCGCGGTAAACCGGTTCGCCGTATAACTGGCGCATGATCTGGCTGGCGAGTTTAAGATCGTCGATTTTTTCAAAAAGGGGCACGATATCGACACTGATCTGTGGTTTTGACCAGGTGGTGCGGATCAGGAAAAAAGCTTCAAGGATATGGCGTACCGATTCACACTGGCTGAGGATATAACGATGGCAAGCCAATTCGCCATTCTGCTCCTGGATGGTTTTCATGGCCCGGATGGTCAGGATGGTATCTTCCTCCAGTGAGCCGGGTTCCAGCCGGAAGGAAGGTTTAAGCTGTTCCCGGGTAGTCAACAAACGGATTTTTTGTTCCTCATCCAGGGAGGCATAATCCATACTGGTATTGTCCGTGAAAGGAAGGATAGACTGGATCACCGACTGGTGGACGGCCGAGTCCTGGCGGATATCGAGGGAAGCAAAATAAAAACCAAAGGACTGCACTTTTGCTATAAAAGCGTCCACGTTTTCCAGGAACAGGGAGTCGTGTTCATTCGTAATGATGTTCCTGACCTGGAAGAGCTGTTCAAGGATATCTTCTTTGGAGAAGGAATTGCCTTTTAATCCGGCCAGTTGAAGGATCATTTTTTCAAGCCGCGCGATGAGTACATCCACATTTTTGAAGGTCAGCCTTTTTTTCAGGTCTTGAATATCGTCCAGGTAACATTGAAGGAGGCTGGATCTCAGGTTTCCGGCCACCTCCACGGTAGTTTGCCACGTGACAAAGGGATTACCATCGCGGTCGCCCCCGGGCCAGAAACCCAGGTGGATCAGGGGATCCTGTTCCCGGGCAGTTTCCGGAACCAGGCCGATGACGCGTTGATTGATTCTTCCGATCGCGGGATAAAATATTTTTTTGAGGTACCAGATCAGGCTGTTGGCTTCATCCACGGGGGACGGGCGGATGTGTTTGAAAAAGGGAGTTTTACCCAATTGCTGGAGCAAGAGGTTGATTTCAGTGATCTGGTTGGTCGCAATACAATTGGCCAGTTCGTGTATAATGCCCAGGACGGAATCGGGATAAAACTGGGTAGGGTGGGCGGTGAGCACCAGTCGCACGGCAAATTCTTTGAGCCGGTCAGCCAATTGGCCGGATAGTGCCTTGACCCTCGTTTCCGTTTCGATTTGTTTTAAGGTACCGATGCCTTCAAGGTCATGCGTGAGGGCAAAGGCAGCATCCTCCAGGGCGTCAAACAACACGACCTGTCTTTCTCCATATTGTATAAAACGAAAGAGGAGATCCAGTTTGTCCTTCTCTTCAACATAATCGGTCTGGGTCCTGAAAAAATAGTCAATGATGTCCTTTGGGCTTTTACCTTTAGCATACCCTTCTTCGCAATAGGTGACCAGCAGGGATAATAAAATGCCCGTCTTTTCTATTTTCTGGAAAGGCAGGGAAGTAAATAAGCTGTTGAACAATTGATACTTTAACAGCACTTCTTTGTTGAATACTTCGATCTGGCTGGAGGTAAAAGACATAGGCGCAAATATCGATTTAATCGCGCGAAGCCCGGTAAAGGGATTTTAATTTTTTCGTTAGGGACAGCCTGTATTGAAATGACAAATGCCATGATTTTTAGCTTTTACGGGCAAGGATCCCTGGCAGGGGCGTAAGATTTTCAGAGAAATTTTTCGATATTACGCACCCATTTAAAAATTGAATATGAATAGCAGTTTGGTAACCTTAGACTGGATCGTCATCTTTGGGTATTTTCTCGTCCTGGTGGGCATCACCTTCTGGGCAATGCGTTTTTCACAAAAAGACACGGAGGATTACTTCCTGGCCGGACGCAATGTAGGCTGGTTTATGATCGGGGCTTCGATTTTTGCTTCCAATATCGGAGCCGAGCATGTAGTGGGCCTGGCTGGTACGGGAGCCAACAGCGGAATGCCCATGGCGCATTATGAATTGCATGCCTGGATCGTGCTTTTACTGGGATGGGTATTTCTTCCGTTTTATATGCGGAGCGCGGTTTTTACAATGCCCGAATTTCTGGAGAAACGATTCAGTCCAAGGGCACGCTGGTTTTTATCCATTTTTTCACTTGTCAGTTATGTGATGACCAAGGTTGCGGTGAACCTCTATGCGGGGGGTATTGTGACTTCCTCCCTTTTAGGTATTGATTTCTGGACCGGAGCCATCGGAGTCCTCGTCCTGACCGGTATTTATACAGTCCTGGGAGGTATGCGGGCGGTAGTGCTCACGGAAACCTTCCAAACCATCATCCTGATCCTTGGCGCCGCTTTTGTGACGATACTCGGACTGCAAAAGGTCGGCGGATGGGGTGTCCTTACGGAACTTGTAGGAGGTACACATTTTAATATGTGGCGGCCATCCTCTGATCCGGATTTTCCCTGGACCGGACTGGTTTTTGGAGGCGCCATCGTTGGGACCTGGTATTGGTGCACGGATCAGTACATTGTGCAAAGAACCCTCTCTGCGAAAAACCTTACTGAAGGCAGAAGGGGAGCCATTTTCGGTGCCTTTTTGAAAATAACGCCGGTCTTCATCTTTCTCATGCCGGGCATCATTTGTTATGCCCTTGCTCAACAAGGCAAGATTACCCTGAACAACCCCAATGAAGCCTTCACCGTGATCATGCAAAACCTCCTGCCCGCCGGGTTCAGGGGTTTGGTCGCCGCGGGCCTCCTGGCGGCCCTGATGAGTTCACTGGCTTCCATATTCAACAGTTGCAGCACGCTGTTCACGGTCGACATATACAAAAAACTAAAACCCGAAACCAGTGAAAAGGACCTGGTCAAGGTTGGCCGGATCGCTACCGGGGTGGTCGTCGTGGCCGGTTTGCTATGGGTGCCTATCCTTACCAAAATCGGAGGGGGCGTCCTGTACCAGTATTTGCAAAGCGTTCAGAGTTATATAGCTCCTCCAATCACTGCGGTCTTTCTTCTGGGTATATTTTTTAAGCGAATAAATTCAAAGGGGGCCATGGCCGCATTATGGTTTGGTGTGATTTTTGCAGCGGTTCGGATCATCGCCGAAATCAATAAAGATTCTTTAGGCGGTTTTATGCATTCTTTTGCTAGCTATAATTTTATGCATCTGAGCGTCTGGCTCTTTTTATGTTGTGTCCTGGTAGCTGTAGGGGTGAGCCTTCTTACAGAAAAGCCCGCCGAAGAATCACTTAAAGGGTTGACATTCAGTACACTGACGCCTGAACAAAAACAGGCTACACGAAACAGTTATAACAAGTGGGATATCGTGTTTTCTTTAGCCATCCTGACCATTGTTATTCTGATCATGAGCTATTTTACCGGCAATTAGTTAGGTATAAAATCAAGACGAATGCCGGGAAGGGGATCCGCAAGGGTCCCCTCTTTTATTTTTGGGAAAAATTATTTTTCTCCGTTTTCTGGGTATTTTTGCCGCGGACGGCATCCTTGCTTTTAAATCAATCCCATTTATGTCCTTTACAATAAAGCTGAAACAATTTGAAGGTCCTTTTGATCTTCTCTTATTCTTTATTGAAAGGGATGAACTGGATATTTACGATATCCCCATAGCCAAGATCACCAGTGATTTCCTGGATTATATTCACCAGCTCGAGCAACTCAATATCGACCTGGCCAGCGAATTTATCCTTGTTGCCGCTACCCTGATGCGCATCAAAGCCAAGATGTTGCTGCCCCGAAAAGAAGTCGATGAGGAAGGGAATGAAATCGATCCCCGGCAGGAACTGGTTCAGCGGTTGTTGGAATACAAACGATACAAAAGCGTGCTCGAAGAATTCGAGTCCATGGAACTGAAACGTCTTCAAATGGCCAGCCGTGGCAATGTCAACCAGGAATTGAAAAAGTTCGCGGAAAAAGCCTTCATCGAAGCAGAATGGGAGTCTGTGACCCTTTTCAAACTTATGAAGACCTTCCAACGCATGCTGGTTCAGTTTGATGACCGCCGGCATGTACACAAGGTTTACAACTTCATCTACACCGTCCTCGACCAGCAGGAATATATACAGGATCTGATCTCGGAAAAAGAAAAGGTAACCTTTGGGGATATTTTTACTACTTGTGAAAACCGGATCCACGCGATCATTACTTTCCTGGCCCTGCTGGAATTGCTCAATCAGCAACTGGTCAGCATCACCCTGGGTGAAGGGGCCAATAATTTCTGGATTGGCAAAAAACAAGAAGCGATGGCCGATCAAATCCCCGGTACTGCGGAATAAACTTTATGATTCAATACAACCCGAAGGACTGGTTTACCTTCATTTTCAGGTTTCACAAGGCAGATACCTTCCGGAAACTCCTGCCCATTCTCGCAGCCATGGCGCTGTATTCCACCCTGGTCATCTATCTTGAAATAAGGCTTTCCTGGGTCAATGATTTTCATGTGCAGAATATCATCCAGATGCACAGCCTGCTGGGTTTCGCCATTTCCATCATGCTTGTCTTCAGGACCAACACCGCTTATGACCGCTGGTGGGAAGCGAGAAGGTGGTGGGGAACCCTGGTCAACAACAGCCGCAACCTGGCAATCAAACTGAGCACCTTCATACCGGAGGAGGATCACAAGCTGAGGCTCCGATTCAGCAAAGCGGTTGGGGGCTTTGCCATCGCCCTGCATAAGCACCTTCGAAAAGAAACCATCCGGGTGGAGTTGTTCGAACTGGACGAAGACGACCCTTCCATGAGGATGCTTGATCAGGACAGGCATGTCCCGGCCCAATTGGCCGAATTGATTTCGCGTATCGTCAACCGGATGCATAAGGGAAATTCCATTACTCCCGAACAATACCTGGCCCTAAATACTGAATTGTCCAATTTTATGGAAATCTGTGGTGCCTGCGAACGGATCAAGAACACCCCGATTCCCTTTTCATACAGCGGATTTATCAAAAAATTCGTCTTTTTTTATGTCATGAGCCTGCCTTTTGGTTTTGGCAAGAGCCTGGGTTATATCGGTGTTCCGGTGGTGGTCTTTATTTTTTACGTCCTGGCCAGCCTTGAATTAATCGCGGAAGAAATCGAAGATCCCTTCAGCGGGGATGAAAACGATGTTCCCACAGAAAAACTGGCCGAGCATATACGGGACCATGTGAAGGCGATTCTGGAAAGGTGATTGGTGGTAGGTGGATGGTGATCCGGGTTAGCAAATATGCGGATAGCTGAACGCTCACAGCCCTCAGCAAATAGCCGAATCCCGTTTTGAAATCCCAAAATCTGGCCTTATCTTTGCGTCGCTTTTCAGAAAAATCAATACAATTAGCTCATTTTCAAAGAATAAAATATATGGCTAACCTCGGTAAAGTCAAACAGGTAATCGGTCCCGTAGTGGATATCAGCTTTGAAGGACCGGATTCTACCTTGCCAGCTATTCTCAGTGCGCTGGTGATCCGTAAAAAGAACGGTAAGAACCTGATCCTTGAAGTCCAGCAGCACCTCGGTGAAGACACCGTAAGGGCCATTGCCATGGACTCCACGGATGGCCTTATGCGGGGCATCGAAGTGGAAGACACCGGTTCCAATATGACCATGCCTACCGGGGATGTCATCAAAGGAAGGTTGTTTAACGTCGTAGGGGAAGCCATTGACGGCATCGGGCCCGTGGTGAAAGATAAAAATGCATATCCCATACACCGCAAGCCCCCGGCTTATGAGCAACTGTCCACAGAAAAAGAAATCCTGTATACCGGCATCAAGGTCATTGACCTGATCGAACCCTATATGAAAGGTGGGAAAATCGGTTTATTTGGAGGTGCGGGAGTAGGCAAGACGGTTTTGATCATGGAACTGATCAACAACATCGCCAAGGCTTATGAAGGCATTTCTGTATTTGCCGGGGTGGGAGAGCGGACCCGCGAAGGGAACGACCTGTTGCGCGAGATGATTGAATCAGGGGTTATCAAATACGGAGATGAATTCAAACACAGCATGGAAAAAGGCGGATGGGACCTGAGTAAAGTTGATCCCAAAGCGCTGGAGACCTCACAGGCTACCCTGGTTTTTGGTCAGATGAACGAGCCCCCGGGTGCACGCGCTCGTGTGGCCCTCTCAGGACTTACGGTTGCAGAATATTACCGCGACGGAGATTTGAATGACCCGAAAGGAGGCAAAGACATTCTCTTCTTTATTGACAATATATTCCGGTTTACCCAGGCCGGCTCTGAAGTTTCGGCGCTTTTGGGGAGGATGCCCTCCGCGGTTGGTTATCAGCCGACGCTTGCTACCGAAATGGGTTTAATGCAGGAACGGATCACCTCTACCAAACGAGGTTCCATCACTTCCGTCCAGGCGGTATATGTACCTGCGGATGACCTTACTGACCCGGCTCCCGCCACCACTTTTGCCCACCTGGATGCAACCACCGTTTTGAGCCGTAAAATCTCGGCGCTGGGTATCTATCCGGCGGTTGACCCGCTGGATTCCACTTCCAGGATCCTCGATCCCCTGATCATCGGTGAAGAGCATTACAACTGTGCACAACGGGTGAAAAATATATTGCAGCGCTACAATGAGTTGCAGGATATCATCGCCATCCTGGGTATGGAAGAATTGTCGGAGGAAGACAAACTGATCGTGCTCCGGGCCCGCCGGGTGCAACGCTTCCTTTCCCAGCCTTTCTTTGTCGCCGAGCAGTTTACCGGTATGAAAGGGGTGCTCGTTCCTATTGAAGAAACCATCCGTGGATTCAATATGATCATGGACGGAGAAGTGGACGAATATCCCGAAGCAGCCTTCAACCTGGTGGGAACCATCGATGAGGCCATTGAAAAAGGAAAACGACTGATCGCCGAAGCAAAAGGTTAACCTGAACCAATATGAATCTTATCGTACTCACACCGGAACAGGAATGGTATCACGGACCCATAAAATCCGTTAAGGTACCTGCCATAAATGGCCAATTCGAGATCCTCTCCAATCACGCGCCCATTGTGGCCGCCCTTGAAAAAGGATCAATCCGGGTGATTGACAGCAAAGGTGAAAAATCCACGTTCAGCATTGAAAACGGATATGTCGAAGTCCTCCAGAACAGCGTGGTCATTCTAGTCAACGGATTGAATAAATAATCCGGACTCTTTTCCAGGGCCGGTGAAACAGGCCTCATGCTTCAATCTCCTCCGGCTTTCCAAAAGCTGGTTTATCTTTAATACCTCAATAGATTGAACATGAAAATAAAATCTACCCGCCGTCACTTTTTCCAAACCTCCCTGGGAGCGCTCACGGGCCTTGCCCTGACTCCATCCCAGGATGTAAAGCAGATTCAGGGAGCGCGGAACCAACCAAGGTTCAATATCGATCATAAACTGAAAGAAACGACCCGCTTTTCCTGCATCGGGCTCAACCATGGGCATATCTACGGACAGGCCAATGCCATGTTGAGAGCAGGGGCAGAACTGGTTTCTTTTTATGCTAAAGAACCGGACCTTGCACAGGCCTTCCTCAAACGATTTCCACAGGCCAAACTGGCCCGTTCGGAAGAAGAAATTCTCGAAGATCAAAACATCAAACTGGTGTTGAGCGCTTCCATCCCATCCGACCGTGCACCCCTTGGAATCAAAGTCATGGAACATGGCAAGGATTATATGGCAGACAAACCAGGCATCATCTCCCTGGAGCAGCTGGCAGAGGTGAAAAGAGTCCAGAAAAAAACCGGGAGGATTTATTCCATCATGTACAGCGAACGTTTTGAAAACCGGGCAACGGTAAAAGCGGGAGAATTGGTCCAGGGAGGAGCCATTGGCCAGGTGGTTCAGACCATCGGCCTGGGTCCCCACAGGATGAACCTATCCAGCCGCCCATCATGGTTTTTTGATAAAAAATACTACGGAGGAATCATCTGCGATATTGGTTCACATCAATGCGATCAGTTCTTATATTTTACCGGATCGACCAAGGCGGAGATCGTATCTTCCCAGGTGGGCAATGTGCATTATCCTCAATATCCTGCGTTTGAGGACTTCGGTGATATGACCGTGCGTGGCAATAAGGGCACCGGTTATATCCGGGTAGACTGGTTTACTCCCGATGGCCTGGCTACCTGGGGCGATGGCCGGCTTACCATACTGGGCACCGAAGGGTATATCGATATCCGTAAAAACATCGATATCGGGGGAAAACCCGGTGGCAGCCACCTTTTCCTGGTGGATCAAAAACAAACCCAGTATGTCGATTGTTCCAAGGTCGATCTGCCTTACGGAGCGCAACTCATCGAGGACATCCTCAACCGAACGGAAACCGCCATGAGCCAGGAACATTGTTTCCTGGCTACAGAAATTGCTTTAAAGGCACAGAAACAGGCTGGGGAACTGGTGATTGAGAAGTGATTGGCGAGCTTTGGGTGACGGGCGGTGGATGGTGAGTTTTGGATGTTAGGTCATCTTATTTAACAGCTGAGGATGCACGGTTTTCGAAAAGTATATTCCTTTCATAAAAATGCCAGGAGTCAATCTCAGCTTACTGGATGTTCAAATCGAAATTCATACCTATCCCCGGTTTCTCCGACCAGCTGAAAGCTATTTTTTAGAAGAATTTGCCGGGAGGGCAAATTGGTTTTTTCCGTGGATGCAAATATGAATTTAACCTCCGGCTGACCCAATGCCCATTTAACCAATCCGCCGACTGCCTCCTTCATATAACCCCGGCCCCGGTATGCCGCATAAGTACCATAACCGATCTCAATCTGCCCTTCTTCGTTGGGCTCGCCGGTGATGCACAGATCACCTACCATCCGGTTTTCGGCTTTCAATAGGATGGTCCACAGGGTGCAGTAGAGGAAATTCTTTGCCGGGTCTGCAAGCATAGGCAGGAGGGTTTTTTCAATTGCTTCTTGCAGTTCAGGGCTAATGTCCCTCGATTGGATTTCTACCCCAAGTTCCTTTTCCAGGGATTGGTCGTTGAGAAGGTATTTTTGGAGTTGGTCATAACGAAGTGGTAATAATTTCAACCGTTCCGTTTCAAGTTCAATGCCTGTTTCCATTGATCTCAAAGAAAATCATATTTTCCACAAAAGCATGAACAGATTGGATTTTGGGACCTGTTTGGTGTGAATAACTTGCCTGAAAATCAAATTGTTTTTGAAGACAATGGCCACAATGGTTTATGTCAAATTTCATAGTCCGCCATAAGGTCTTCATTTCCGGTTTCCGTGATCAGGATATCATTCTCCAGCCGGATGCCGATACCTTCCTCCCGGATATACAGGCCGGGTTCGCAGGTCAGGACCATGCCGGGTTCCAGGGCCAAGAAACGATCGCCATAATCGTGTACATCAAGCCCAAGAAAATGGGATACCCCATGGGGGAGGTATTTCCTTATGAATTTTTTATCACGGGCTTCCCCGGCTGAAACCAAACCCAGTTGGGAGATGGCATCGGAAGCCCAAAGTTGTATTTTCTCATTGATTTCTTGGATCCGGGCACCGGGTTTCAACAATAATCTGGCTTGCTGAAACAAGTTTACGACCTGGTCGTAGACTGCAAACTGGCGTGCATTCATGGTGCCGTCGACCGCTTGGCAGCGGGTCATGTCGGCACTGTAACCATTGAGTTCTGCACCGAAATCGACCAGGATCAGGTCTTCTTTGCGGACCTTTTGATGGTTCGATTTATAATGCAGGGTGCAGGCCGCCGGGCCCGAGGCGACGATGGGATCGAAGGCGTGAACGGCCCCGTTCTTTTCAAACTGATAGGTGATTTCCGCGGCCAATTCATATTCATACATATCCGGTTTGATCAGCCGGGATATCTTTTTCCAGGTCTGTCCGGTAAGCCGGACGGCGGACCGGATCGCTTCGATTTCTTCGGGGGATTTGACCAGGCTGAGTTTTTTTAGCAAGGGCTGCAAACGAAGTACCGTATGGAATGGGAACTGGCGGAGAAGTTCAAGCCCCAGTCTTTCATTCCGGTTCAGTATGGATTGAGGGTAGTCTGCTTTTTCATTGCTGTTGAGATACACCTGGCGGGCCCTGGCAACCAATGGATAAACTGTACTGTCAAACTGATCTGTCCAGTGCACTTGTTCAATGCCTGAGACCCGGGAAGCCTCCATCTTACTAAGGGCTTCACCGTCCCAGGTTTGCATGTGTTCACTGGTCCGCTGAATAAACAACAATTCCCGTTTTTCAGGGTCGGGGTGGTCCGGAAAAAAAACAAGGGCGGTTTCCTCCTGATTAATACCGCAAAGTCTCAGCAGATCGCTGTTTTGCCTGAAAGGGTAATATTGATCAGCCGTCCGGGGCATGCGGTCATTGGAATGAAGGATGGCTATGCTTTCCGGAAGGAGCGCCAGCATAAGATCATTTCTGTGGGCTTTGTAGGTAGCTGGTGAAAGAGATTGGAAGGTCATGAAGGTATTGGTTCGCAGCAAAAATCAGGCCGCTTCAACTCTTTTTGGGGACACCGGGCTGTAAAATGGTTTCGCCGCTGTCCGATTTCTCCCGAGCAACCATTATCCTGACATCTTCCAACAGTTTTTTTGCATCATAGATGATCCCATCCTTGATGGTGTATTTTACTCCTCCGACCCGGACTGCTTCATTTTTATCATTCAGGGAAACCGCACCGGTGCCGTATAAAACCTGGAAGTTTTTGAGTGGATTCTGGTCCAGGATGACAAAATCGGCCAATTTGCCTACTTCCACGGTACCCAGTTCCTTATCCAGGCCTAAGGCCTGCGCTCCATTTAAGGTCGCGCTGCGGATGATTTCAAGTGGATGAAATCCAGCTTCGCGAAGCAGTTCGAGCTCACGGGGATACGAAAAGCCGTACAACTGGTATATAAATCCGGAATCCGTGCCCACGGTCACCCGGCCGCCACGATTTTTAAAGGCGTTTACAAATTGCATCCAGATCCGGTAATTCTCCTTCCACTGGGTTTCCTGTTCGGTGCCCCAGTCATGCCAGTATGAACCATGGGATATGCGGCTCGGGGCATAAAAGCGCCAAAGGCTCGGCATGGTGTATTCCTGGTGCCATTCCTGCAGCCTGGCCCTTGCAAGGTCGCGGTTGGCTTCGTAAATATTAAAAGTCGGATCCAGGGTAAAATCCAGGCGTAACAATTCGTCCATGACTTCTTCCCATTTTTTACTGCCGGGTTGGGCAGCCTGTTTCCAGAGATTTCCGGCCTGGCTGAAACGGTCCTGTTCGTTGGCATAATTGTAATCGGGCGGGTAATCCTGGACGGTACGGTCGTCAAAAAGAGCCTCCGGCAGGCCATACCAGTGTTCCATGGTGGTCAGGCCGGCACGGGCAGATTGGACTACATTCCACCGGGCCACATCCATCTGGGCATGGTGGCAGGCCGAACGAAGGCCGAGTTTTTTATTCTCTTCCAGAGCAGCCTGCATAATCTCCGGACTGGCCCCAAAAAATTTGATTCCATCGGCTCCTTTGGCCGCATTGTCCCTAACCCATTGCCGGGCCTGTTCAGCTGTGGCAATGGGATCCTTTGAACCCATGCCAAAAGCAGTGTAAGCCAGGATGCGGGGAGCGGTGATCAGGTTTTTATTCGATTTTGTTTTTTGGTCCAGGACCCAGTCGAGGCCATTGCCCGCACTTGGATCTCGGACCGTGGTAATCCCGTGGGCAAGCCACAGCTTAAAAACATATTCGGCGTCGGCACCCTGGGCCCTGCCGCCAATATGACCATGCATATCTATAAAGCCGGGCAACAGGTACATGCCGCTGGCATCCAGTTCTCTGCCCTGGGGGTCCAGTTTTGGGCGGTCCGCACTGTCCACCGCCACTCCAGGATAACCTACCGTTTTGATCTGCCGGATGCGGTTATTTTCCACTACAATATCCACGGGACCTATGGGCGGGGCTCCGTTTCCATTGATCAGGGTGACTCCCCGGATGATGAGTTGGGCAAAAGGGCCGTCCCCTTCTTTGCTTTCCGGAGCTTTTTTTACCTGTGCAATCAAAGGCAATATAAACACCACACTTAGGATGAAGCTGGATATTTTGGGAATCATTTATTTTTTTTTCCAAATTAGGTATATTTTGTAAAATGGATAAACGCAAGGAACTCATCCGGCACCTGGAGCAATTGAATGAAAAAATCAATACCTGGTATGAACGGCTCCGGCCGGTTTCAACCCTGATGCTGATGCATCAGCCTTCCCCGGGCCGGTGGTCCATCATGCATGTGTTGGTTCACCTGGTTAAAACGGAGGAAGTGATCCTCCAGTATTGCAGGAAAAAAATTCAGGCTACAGACCTGAAGAGGACTTCCCCCCTGACCACCCTAAGGACTTCATTGCTTCCACTCCTGGTCGGTAGGCGCTTATACCGATACAAAGCTCCTGGGGTGGTTTCACCGACCATGGATTTGAAAAGCATCAGCCTGGAGCAGTTATTTTCAGAATGGGAAAAGGTTCGAAAGGAATGGAGACAGTTTATTGAACAAATGCCGGAAGATAAACTGGACAAAGAAGTTTACCGGCAGCCCACCTTAGGCAGGTTGGGCTGGAAGGGAACTTTTGTTTTTTTTGAAAATCATATGAAACGGCACTGGGAGCAGATTGATCAGTTAATCAGTTAATCAGTTTACCAGTTTACCAGTTTACCAGTTTACCAGTTT
>CAYOPD010000008.1:0-27184 GCA_964405735.1 uncultured Saprospiraceae bacterium
ATCAATTTTTAATGGTTTAGTTTACAAAATCTACCCGGATTGAATGAAATACAAAGGCATTTCTGGCGAAGAAACAAATCAGGTATCTGTATCAGTACTTGAGCTAAGGAGTATTTGCCTCTATTTGCAAAGCCAAACAGGTCTTTGGCTACCTTTGTAAATCCACGCCAGAGGCCAGTATATGATTGAAATTACCCTCCCCGTCCTGAACGAAGAAAAGACACTTAGTACCCAGGTACTCACTTTATATCATTTTCTATCAAAAGAGGTTTCCGCCTACCCGGATTGGAAAATTGTGATTGCGGATAACGGATCAACAGATAATACAAAGTCCATTGGTGAAAAATTGGTAGAGGAATACCCGCGTATAAGGTATATCCGGTTGACCGAAAAAGGCGTTGGACTGGCCTTGCAGGCCTCCTGGGGCCCATCGGAGGCCGATATCATTGGTTATATGGACCTCGACCTGGCGACCAACCTGAAACATTTTCCCGAAGCAATTCAAGCCCTGGTGTCCGGATATGATCTGGTCTACGCCTCCAGACTGGCTAAAAAATCCGTGATAAAAGGCAGAAAGTTTATCCGGGAAGTCAGTTCACGCGTATTTAATAGTATTGCCAGGAATTATCTGGATGTTCATTTTTCAGATGGAATGTGTGGATTTAAGTTTATGAAAAGGGAGGTTTATGAAAAATTATATGCCGGCGGAGCCCGAAGCAAGACCTGGTTTTTTTCTGCCGAGTTGTTGGCCGTGGCCGAGTGGCTGGGGTTTAAAATACATGAACTTCCAGTCGAATGGACGGATTCGGCAAACAGCCATGTAAGGATCATACCACTGGCAATACAGTATCTGAAAGCAATGAAACTTTTAAAAAAATATAGGCCTGCTCCTTTAAAAGGATAACCACAGTTTTAACTTAACCATTGAGCTGCCTCCTTCAGTAACAAAACCAGTTTGGAGATTTATAGGTTATTATTTTGTCAACCGGTAGTGTATGTATTTTACTTTACGGATGCCCGCGCGGGACCAGACTTTATCCAATTTTTTCCACTTCGATTTTTTAAACAAGGCATCGTACTGAGCTTCTGTTCTTACGTATTCGCCCCGGTCCAAGGAGGCATAAAAATTGTTGACCCGGTTATGGGCTATTATAAGCACATCCTGGGTATTCAATGACCGGACGGATGCGGATTCAAAAACGGTATTGAGAGCAGTGACAACCGCATGATCTTGCATATGGTGTATTAGCCCGAACAGATTAACGGTGGTTATTTGATATTCGTCCATGGCCTTGACCAGTTCAGTTTTCATATCTTCATCTGTGGAAAGCAGGTCAAGATTTAAATGAATAAACGTTGAAGGAAGTTTAATTTTAGCGGCCCTTGATGCGGCCTGCTTTAAATACGGGCCGGAATGGTCGATACCCAGATAAAAGGCCGGTTTATTCAGCGGATCGATGTATCTCAGGATATCCGATGGTCCACAACCCAGGTCCGCGATCCGTTCATTTTTGTTGTAATAATTACCATAGGCCGCCCAGGTTTTTAAGGGCATGCCCAATAAAAGAACCTGCCGGGAATAGTGATAAAAAAAAGGAATGGAAAGCAGTTTTTTAAAGCGTGTGATCATTATTCGGGCATCATCGAAATCGCCGCGGGAAGCGGGGCGGGACCTTATTCAGCCGAAAGATAGGGAAAGAAATTCTTTAAATAAACTTCAGGATCGTTGCACGCCGGCAGACCCCCTTTAGTCGGTTTTAAATAATACATTTGGGCAGCTAATGCAACAAACCCGATGGCTGTAAACAAGGAAGCGCCAAAACAGGCCACAGATGCCGTACCTAAACAAGGCAACACCCCAAAAGCCACGCTTAAAGGCTCCGGGCTGTCCTTCGAGAACCAACGATTATATAATCGAAAGGTTTTCACTGTTTTATCGATAGCCACCTGCATGTTTATGTGCTTTATGAGTTCTGATTTTGGCGTAAACGGCGATGAAAAATTCCAGGTCGGTTATTCAAAAAAACTTTGGAACTATTATTCGACATTCGGAAGGGACACTTCCTCATTATATGTTCCCGAGGGAAACATGCATCTGTACGGGGGATTATTTGATTTGACGGCAATCAGCCTGAATAAGCTCATGGGCCTGGAGAACGAATACGATCCCAGGTTCCATGATACACGCCGGGTATTAAGTGCGATTTTCGGATTTATCGCCATACTTTTTGCTGCTTTATTTGCGCGACAGATCGGAGGTTGGCCCCTGGCTTTCCTAACCCTCGTGTTGATGTTGTTTTCACCCAGGTTTTTCGGGGATGCCATGGTCAATCCCAAGGACATTCCTTTTGCCGCTGGTTATATCATGTCCTTATATTTTATGACGCGGTTTATCCGGGAATTGCCCCGGCCCGGGATCGGCCCCATGGCGGGCATAATCCTGGGGGTCTTGATCGCCCTGAATACGAGAGCGGGTGGATTGTTGCTGATCGTGTACTTATTCTTCTTTACGGCAGTGTTTATGGCAAGAAAAGCCATAAATAAAGAATCATTTTCAAACAAGGATATTATTTTAAGTGCATTATATACCCTGGCTGTGGGTTTTTTGGCTTACCTGGCCGGGATCCTTTTTTGGCCTTATGCGCTGACCCATCCTTTCACCCATCCTTTAAACGCCCTGGCCGAATTTACCAGGCAGCCGATCACGATAACCGTTTTATTTGGCGGAGAACATATCAATTCTGCCAAGTTGCCCTGGAATTATCTTCCGGAATGGATCATCCGGACGGTTCCTTTGTTTTCCATTTTCGGATTGTTTTTTTTCATCCGACTGCTTAAACAAAGAATGCAGGACATTCCCTTTCTTGAAACGTTTATCCTGAGCATTGCAGCCCTTTTTCCGATCCTCTATGCAATATATAAGCACTCCACCCTGCACGACGGCTGGAGGCACTTTATTTTTATTTACCCTCCTTTGGTGCTGATCGCAGCCTTTGGATGGTTTTTGTGGTTTACTTCATTTCGTTCCAGGGCTTTCCGGATGGCTTCTTTTGTCCTTTTAGCCGGCTTGCTTTCAGAAAACCTCTATGCCCTGTTTTCATTGCATCCTTATCAATATGCTTATTTTAATCCATTGTTTGGTGGGATCAAAAAGGCTTATGGGAATTTTGAAACGGATTATTGGATGCTTTCCGTAAGAGAGGCCTCCGAATGGTTGAGAAATCACGAAAAGATAGATCAACGGAAAAGGGAAATTACCGTTTCGACAAATTGCATGTACCCGGCGCAGGTTTATTTGGGAGACCCGGCGGGGAAAATTAAAGTCGGATATACACCCTATTATGGACGAAGCGAAATAAAATGGGACTATGCCCTGTTCTATTCCCGTTTTATTCACAGGAATCAATTGCTCAATGGCGCCTGGCCGCCTAAAGGCAGTATTCACATTATCAAAGCGGGGGGGATCCCGTTAAATGCGGTCGTTCAGCGCGAAAACCAGGAAGATTACCTGGGTTTCGAGGCATTAAAAAAATCGGATTTCCAATCAGCCATAAAACATTTTGAAGCCGCATTGCAATACGCTCCGGCAAACGAAACCGTCTCCTATGCAATTGCCGAACTTTATAAAAACACCTGTCAGTACGACAAAGCCGAGCAAGCAATAGAACTGAGTTTAATTTCCTATCCGGATAATCCGGCAGGAATACAGTTGCGGGAAGACATTAAAATCGAAAAGGCAAATTTTTAAGCCAATAAAGCCGAAATGATTAAAACAGTCTGCGGGAATGGACTGCTTTAAATGGCAAACTCCTTTGAATGAAGCGGATTCACCAAAGCCCTACCCATGCCTTCCCAATGGATGTTCATCAGGTCGCCATGCTCCAGTTGAATCCCGGCCCCATAACTAAAAGCATCCGCGCCAAAAAAATGGATATGCACATCCCAGGGCAGGCGGTGATTGTCGTATTTGAAGTGGTGATATTCCAGGTTTTTAAGGTTGTGTGTGATGTGGTCTTCGCCGGTATGGATGATTTTTTCCCAAAGGATCTTCCCTTTCCGGCTAACGGATACGGTTCCGGTAAGCGATTTAAAAGATTCCGTAAGGGATAGTTCGGGTCCCAGGCTGCAATTGCGGATTTTGGAAGGCGCCAGCCAGAGGTAATTTTTCTTTTCCATGGCATGGTCGGAAAACTCATTGGCGGTGGCAAATCCGATGCGGTGTGGATTTCCGTTTTCATCGTTGATATAGACCCCGGCGATTTCGGGTTCTTCTCCCCCGTCCTGGCCATAAGAAGGGATGACCAGGGGATCGAGATGCCCCCTCAACTGTGAACCGTTTCCTTTATAAAACCATTCCGGCTGGATGCCGGTCTCCCCGGGGCCGGGTTTGCCGCCTTCCAGGCCCCATTGATACATGATCATACTGTCGGTGAGAGAAGCTTTTTCTTCCGCTTCATGCATTTTTTGACGGTTTTCCGCACTGGCTTTATGGGTGAGTCCGGTACCGGATAACATACAAAACCGGGGATTGACCGGATGATCAAAAGCGGGCAGGATTTTCCAATCGGATTTTCCCGAGTAGATGGGTCCATAGGACAGTGTTTCCACGGAACAGTTTTCCTCCACACAAGCGATCAGGTTTTTTTGTTGTTCGATAGCCACCCTGGCAAGATCATAAGTGCTGGAATAATTCCGGATAAGGACCAGCTCCTCTCCCTGAACCAAAGCCAGCCGACGTTCCCTGCCTTTATGAAATAATTGTATAAGCCGCATGAGACAAAATAAATCCAGTTAAAGATCCGGAATCGTCGAATAAATCAAGACTCTTTTTGTTTTTCTGTTTTGTAATTTTAACAGCATTCGGTGAAGAGCAGCATAGAAGAGATCGGGATGGCCTGGAAAACAGGATGAAGGAATGGCCGCGGACAATCAATAAAGACCTGATAAACCCCAAAATTTTTATATAACCATGCAAACTGAATCGTCTGCAGGCGCGGCTTCACGCATCCGGTCCATCGATGTGCTTCGCGGCCTGGTGATGGTGCTGATGGCCATCGATCATGTCCGGGTATACTCCGGCATTCCGGCTGGCGGACCGGATCCGGGTGTATTTTTTACCCGATGGGTCACCCATTTTTGTGCACCTGGTTTTGTATTTTTTGCCGGTACCAGCGCTTTTTTATATGGACTCAAAACCGGGAACACCCGGAAACTGACCGGCTTTCTTGTTTCGCGGGGACTGATCCTGGTTGTACTCGAACTTACCGTACTTCGTTTTTTCTGGGCTTTTCATATAAACTATCAGGAATTTATGCTTGCCGGAGTGATCTGGATGCTGGGCTGGTGTATGGTATTGCTAGCCGTCCTGGTTTGGTTCCCTCCAATGATAGTGGGCCTGATCGGAGCGGCAGTGGTCGTTTTTCAATACTGGTTTGGCCAGATACCCCAATTCTTGCCCGAATCCTTTAGGGCGTCGTTTGGAAAGACGTGGGAATTTATTTATCCCTCCGGCTTTGAAACCTTTTCCGGAGTATCGATTTTATATTCCCTTGTGCCATGGGTTGGGGTCATGGCGGCAGGTTATGGCTTTGGATATATTGTCTCCATGGGACAACAACAAAGACTCAAAGCCGCTCTTCGTATCGGGATATTTTTTATAATCCTGTTTCTGATTCTCGGCAGCCTTAAGATATTCATGATTGCCGAGGATCCCCATGCGCCTCCCTTTATATTCCGTTTGCTCAATCAGCAAAAATATCCAGCATCACCCTTATTCCTGTTGATGACCCTGGGACCCTTGCTGGCGCTTATTCCGGCTGCAGAAAAGTGGAGTGGAGGCTTTTCAAAAGTTCTTGAAGTGTTTGGAAAGGTGCCCTTCTTTTATTATTTATTGCACATTCCCCTGATCCATCTTACCGCCCTGGTGGTGTACAAAATAAAAACAGGAAGCATGCATCACGAATTTTTTACCTATGCCCCTTATGCGCAGGTTCCGGAGGCGTTTCGCTGGAGCCTTCCATTATTATACCTGGTTTTTGTGGTCGATGTGGTGATTTTATATTTCCTGTGCAAAGGGTATGCCGGATATAAAGCCAGAAATCCACGCAAAAGATGGTTGGCCTATATATGAATGCTGGATAAAATTTAGAACAGAGAAAATCCCTGACAGATCCGGGTGGAATATTAAGGTTTCCTGCAAGAGATGCCAATCACCGGCTGGCAATCCAATATCGCTTTCCAATAATCGGATCCAAATTCCAGCATGCCTTCGGGAGAAACTTCAAGTGGATGCCATCGGATATCGCTAAATCCGGCTTTATAAAAGGCGGCTTCGTGGCTTGATTTTTCAAGGTGATAATTGTCGACGGCAATGTGTGAACCGTCTTCCTGGTAAAAACGGTAGATTACTTCAGCGCCTTCCTGATAAGATTCATTCTCACGGGTAAAACCGTAAGTGCGAAGGGCTTCAGGGGGGCAGCGGTGATCCGGATTGCTGTTGATGGTGACAAAGCGGCCTCCCGGTTTAAGATGTTGGGCAATGACCCGGCACATTTGATCGAGTTCTGTGGTCGTTCTGGAATAATTAAGCAGGTAAGAAGCACAGACCAGGTCAAAGGCCTGGCCGAGATCGAGCGCCAAAACGTCACAAACATGGTATTGAATGCCGAGTGGACGGGTGGCTTCTGCTTCCCTGGCGAGCTGAATCATACCCGCTGATATATCCACTCCCACCGCACTGGCAGCGCCCCTCAGCCTGAGCTGACGCGTATAAAAACCTTCACCGCAGGCAAGATCGAGGACCTTAAGGCCATCCAGCGGGCCAATCTGTTTAAAAAGAGTATACGCTTCGGTGTGCTGCCTCCAGGGCAGCAGTTTGGAAGCCTGGTATTCTTTTGCAATGGTGTCGTAATTGGTATGCATGGGATTGTTGGTTAACTATTTTTCCTTAGCCAGGCCGGCATAACTGATCAGTTTAATTCCGTTCTTTTCTATAAAATCGTGAACGGCCGGACTTGTGAAAAGATCGGTCACTCCCTGGCGGTCTGCCGCTACGTCTTCATAACCGATATGATGTATGGCGCGAAGTTCTTCGTCGTCTAGACCCGGATGGTCAACAAATAAATAAGTTTGTCCGGGCTCCAACTGTTTTAAACCGTTGGTAAAACTTTGTATTTTTTCCAGGGAGGTTTTTTTGGGGCCGGCATAAGACATGTATTTAACGCCCAGGGCCTGCAGGTCGATATCCAGATTGTACTCCTGGGCGATCCGTTTGGTCATGGCGCGCACTTCCTCCGAAAGGTTGGAACAGCCCATATGTCCCGAAATATGGCTGATGCCTGGTATTTTTTTCAAAGCAAGTTCAATCTGGGCTCTGAATTCTTTTTCAACATCTTCTATTTTCCAGGCATTTTCCCGGATGGACTGGCCGGGATAGTTTTTGTTTGGGAAAACCATGGGGTAGAAATAGCCATCAGGATCCCTGAGGCTGGGGCAGTCGGATACCGGCCTCCATTTTATATTATCCCATTCGCTGGTAATGGCCAGGTGTACCCCAACATCAAGTCCGGGATTTTGCTCCAGCATTTTTACGGCTTCGGGAAACCAGGGAGAGGGCACAATGACCTCAATGGAAGTCTGTATGCCTTTGGACGATTCTATCAAAGCCAGGTTGCCGGAATGGGAATAACCCATATCATCGCCCCTTACAATCAGCCGGATGGGATTAGGGGTGATGGCGCCTTTATACTGAATCCGATTGCGGTTATTGCTGGTCATCGTTTCGATCCTGATTTTATCTCCATTAAAAACACAGGTCCAGGTTTCGTTATGCGGGCTTTCAATATATCGAAGGCTGAGCTCCAGGGTGCTGTCGTTTTTCCAGGTATGGCTGCCGGCAATTTTAGAAGGAGGCAGACCGGCAAAATGGCCCCTTATACCGGCGACCAGCGAAGGCCCCGGTCTTTTGGTTTCGCCCAGAATCCATCGACCCGATCCGAACGAAAAAGTAAAACTGTCTTTTTGGGAAAACAGTCCAAGGGTACAGGATTCAGATTGAAATTCCATGCTAAGGCTTTTCAGAAAATGGTCATTGGGTGAAAGCGCAAATCGTTTTCCGGAAATGGTTTTAACCCAGGCCGGGGCTACAGTCTTCGAGGCAAGCGGGAGAGAAAGGGTGGCCAGTCTTTGTTTTAGCGAGTTGGATGCTTTGGCCTTTGCCGGGAGTTTATTCTTTTGGATGGAGGGCAGGAGATGATTCCACACCAGGTTGATTTCATCCTGCATGTCTCCGGTTTCGCTGGTGATGGCGATCACGACGTCCTGATCGGGCATCACAATAATATACTGGCCAAAAGCGCCGTCTCCCCGGTAGGCATTGTGGCGGCAACGCCACATTTGATAACAATAACCCTGCAGCCAGTCACTGGAATCCCTCTGGGTCTGGGTCGCAGAAGGATTTTGTAGAATTTTCATCGTCGAGGCTTCTTCCACCCAGGAAGCGGGAAGGACCTGTTTTCCATTCCACTGTCCTTTTTGCAAAAACAACTGCCCGAATTTTGCCATGTCTTCGGTTTTGATCCTGAGACCCCAGCCTCCGGTATTGATGCCCCGTGGGTCGGATTCCCAATCGGCCCCGGTGATGCCCAGGGGTTCGAACAGCCTGGGTTGGAGATAGGTAATCGTTTTTTCTCCGGTTACTTTTTGCACGATGGCCGAAAGCATATAGGTTGCAAGGCTGTTGTATAAAAAACGGCTCCCGGGTTGATGGATTATGGGCAGGGCCAGGAAGGCTTTTACCCAGTCATCGTATTGAGTTCCAATGGGGCCGGTGGGGTCAGGCTGCTGTCCGACCGTCATGCTAAGCAAGTGTTTAACTTTCAATTCAGCGAGAAAAGGGCTAATGGTGTCGGGCAGGTTTTCCGGAAAAAAAGAAATCACCGGATCTTCGACACTTAGTCTTTTTTCGGTCACGGCAAAACCAATGGCCGTCGCGGTAAAACTTTTGCTGCAGGAATACATCGTATGCCTTAAGTCGGCCCGGTATGGGGACCACCAGCCTTCGGCGATCACTTTGCCATGGCGAAGCATCATAAAACCATGCGGTTCATGTTTTTTTTTCGCCCATTCATCCAAAAACCGGGTGATGCCTTCGGAAGCAACACCCTCCATTTCCGGCGTGCTGCGGGGCAGGGTAAAGCCGGATTGGGCGGTCAATAAAAACTGAAAAAGAAAGAATAAGATACTGGTCAGACTTAATGTTTTCCGGCTTGGCATGAATGGATTATTTTTAGTGGAATCAAATATGCGAAAAAAGACTTGTCTGAGAAAAGGGAGGCAAGGAAGGAGTAGAACAAACAAAGTAATTAAAAACCTACTTTGGTCAGCATTTCCTGATAGCGTGTTTCATTATGAAGGGAACTGAAGTGTGGATCAGACTTCAACCAGATCAAATCCACATCATGTAATTCATAAGCAATGTCCAGGAAGTTCATGGCGAGTTTTTTTTCACCGATAGAGGCATAAGATGCTGCAAGATAAACGGCCACATTCGGTGATTTATTTTGAACCAGGTCCTCAAGCTCTCTAAATAGTTTTCCCGCTTTAATTTTATTGCCACTCTTTGAATACGAAGAGGCTAACCAGGCCATCATTGCGGGATCCCTGCGATTGAATTTTGACAATCCGGTTTCCAGTATTTCTATGGCATCGTTGTGCTTACTAGCCAGGTTATAAACCCAACCTAATTTCCCATAGATGACTGCATTGTTATATTTTTCAATCCCAACAAGGGCTAATTGGATGGCTTCCGGTTCTTTCCCCATAAGGTAAAGAGTATGAATCTGCGGTCCATCAATGAAAATGGAATTGGGTGAAATGTCTTTTCCGATTTCCCACCATTTGTTTGCTTCTTTATAATTGCGCAAGTAAATATTTAAAAACATGAAACCAAAAAAGACCATGTCATCCGAAGGGTCCAGTGAAAAGGACTTGGAGAACCCTTTTTGAGCCTGCGCAAAATCCCATTTAAGGCACAATGCAGCCCAGGATCTGTATAAATGAGCGCGTGCATAATTTGAATCCAGGGCAAGTGACCTTGTAAGTAATGAATCTATTTGCTTTATTGTATTTTCATTATCAATATTATTAGAATATAACGCTCTATTTAACAGAGCCATCGCTTTTGCGGCCATCGCTGGTACATTGTTGGCGTCTTTATCCAATATACTGTCAAATATATTTATCGGTTCCTGAAACCTGTTTGTTAAGCCACTTAACATACTCATGCCCTTCAGGAATAAATTATACACTTCGGGGTCCACCAGGGCTGTTTTTTGTAATTTCTTTTTTTCCTCACTTGATATGGTTGCATTGAGCACATAGGCCACTTGCTGGGCGACTTCACTGTAAATTCTTTTTATTTCACTGGCATCTTTTCTGAATTTATAATTTTGCAATATCTCTTCGGTAATGGGGTTGATCAGACTTGCATTGATAATCATTGTGTTTCCTTCCCGCTGTAAACTACCTTCAATGATGTTCGTAACATTTAGTTCTTCTGCAATTTTTCTGGTGGATTTATTTGAAGTTTTATATTGCATCATGGTAGTAGGCGATTTGACTTTCAAGTCGGAAATTCCGGCAATGGCACTGGTGAGTTCCTCTGTAAATCCGTCACTTAACCATTCCATGCCGGCTTCACCGCTTATCAAACGGAAAGGAAGAATGGCTACCCATTTATCGGAAGCAGTATGATTTGTGTTTTTAAATAGACGAGGATAAAAGGCATATCCTAAAAGGAGAAAAGCCAAAACCGTTGGCACCCCCATAATAATATTGCGTTTTAATCGCTTCGAAACGCCTCTTAATTTAGACTGGCTATAGGACTGAACGGATTTTATTACCGGAGTGGATTCAATCCGGTTTGGCAGAACTTCATATATCCTGACTGGTTCTTTTACGTTTTTAAGTATTTCTTCCTTTACAAACCTTGTGTGGAATTCTTTTTTGTTGGCTATATTATTGTGAACGGATTCGGATACATAAATACATCCCGGTTTTGCAACTGACTGAATACGGGCTGCAATATTCACGGTATCTCCAAAAACGTCATCAGACTCAAATACCACTTCACCTTGATGGATGCCAAACCGCAACTGAAAATCATCGACTGCTGTACAGATATTCTGAATTTTGACAGCAGCATGAACCGCATCGGAAACGGTATTAAAGCTGGCCATTACCCCGTCGCCGATTTCTTTTATAAACCGGCCGTTAAATTCTTCAATGACCGGTTTGTGAATTTCTCTGTTTTTAATTAACAATTCAAATGCCCTGACTTCATCGTTACCCATTAAAGCCGTATACCCGACGATATCAGTAAACAGGATAGCTGATAGTTGGCGAGATTGAGCCATTGTTTTGTTAAGTTAAGGAAAAAAAGAATTTAAAAAAATCGAAAAAAGTTGACTCAAATTCGGGATCAACTTCGAAGTCGGACCCCAGCTTGTACACCGATGAATTTATCTGGTATTGGAACTATAAGATCTATAGACTTCCTAATAACCGGTTAATTAATTTTTTCTTTAGTTTGAAAATGAACTATTGCACACAACAATTTTAATCGCGTCAATTGAATGTCAATGAAATTATACGGTTTAAGCAAAACTAAACTCGGGCAACCGCATTATCTCGCCTCCGTTCATCGCTGATTCATGCGCCAAAATCCCCACACAGGTAATATTGGCAGATTGCTGTGCATTGGGATAAGGCTGTTTGCCTTCAACCAAGGCCATTAAAAACTGATGTGCCAGATGTGGATGCGAACCCCCATGCCCCGCTCCCTGTATGAAAGAAAGATGCTGATGATCATCGGCGTCATATACTCCTGCCTGGGTAAAGGAAGCAATCTCCGGAGGAAGAAGGTGTGCATAGTCGGGCACTTTTACGCGGGTGGGAACCTCGCCGGTATGAATGACATGATCTTCATGTTCGATCTGGGTCCATTCAAAAGATTTCAGGGAACCGTAGGCATCAAAACTTTCCCTGTACTGCCTGGCCGTATTGAATAAGGAGCGGGTGACTTCAGCGGCCAGATCAGAATTTCTGAATTTGATATGACAGGTTTCAATAGCGAAGGGGGAATTGTATTTTGGGATCAGGTGCTCGTCGATTCGGCCGGATCCCAGGCAGGAAACATATTCCGCCTGATCCCTGGTAAGTCCCAATACCGGACCTACACAATGCGTAGCATAATGCATGGGCGGCAAGCCCTCCCAATACCCCGGCCAGGCAGCCATCTCCTGCTGATGGGAGGCGCGCAGAAACTGGATCCTTCCCATTTCCCCTTTGTCATACATTTCTTTGACAAACAAAAATTCACGGCTGTACAACACGGTTTCCATCATCATATAAGTGAGCCCGGTTTCTTTGACCGCTTCGACGATGGCCCGGCATTCCTCTACTGTGGTGGCCATGGGCACCGTGCAGGCCACGTGTTTGCCGGCGCGGAGGGCAGCCAGGGACTGCTCTGCATGGAGATGGATGGGGGAATTGATGTGCACGGCATCCACCCCGGGGTCCTTTAATAATTCATTGAAATCGCTGTATCTTTTTTCAATTCCGAAAGCATCGCCGATCTCGTCCAGTTTTTTTCGAGTGCGCTGGCAGATGGCGTACATGTTGGCGTGGGGATGTTTTTGGTAAATGGGGATAAATTCAGCCCCAAATCCCAGGCCTACGATGGCAATATTGATTTTTTTATTGGTCATTGTAAAAGAGGTTTAAAACCGGAGGCTTGCGCGGCCGTGGCTTAAAAATATAAAATCGGGGTTGGAGAGCGCAGAGTTTTTTGTTTTTGGGTTCGCACGGAGGGAGGGAGAGCACGGAGAAGATTATTTTAAGGTGATGGGAAAAAGGAATGTTTATCTCCTCCGTGATCTCCGTGCGCATACTGTTTGCCGGGCGCCAGAGGCGCCGGCCATATTAGGTTCACACGGAGGGTGGGAGAACACGGAGTTGTTTATTTTATGGTGATGGGAAAATAAAATGATTATTTTCTCTGTGAGCTTCGTGTGCTCCGTGCGCATACCGGTTGCTGGGCGCCAGAGGCGCCGGTCATCCTGATAAGCTTCACACGGAGAGTGGGAGAGCACGGAGAAGATTATTTTAGTGATTCGAAGGTGGTGGTGGAAAATATAATGATTATTTCCTCCGTGACCTTCGTGTGCCTCATTTCTCCATGCGAAAACCTCCGCGCCCTCCTTTGGGACCCCTATATCTCCTGAAGGTATTTCCGTACAAAACGGATGGCCATGGCCCCTTCCCCCACAGCGGAAGAAATGCCCGTCATGGCTTCAAACCGCACATCTCCTGAGGCAAAAATGCCGGGGATGCTGGTTTCCGGCATATAAGGCTCACGGTTGAGTTTCCAGAAGGTATGGTATGTTTTTTCCTCCTGCAGGTTGTTTCCGGTGATGATAAATCCTTTTTCGTTTTTTAATACCAGGTCATTCAGCCAGTCGGTGCCTGGCTTCATGCCTATATAAACGAAGAGGGCCTTGGCAGGCACCGTTTTTTCTTCCCCGGTTATGGTGTTTTTAAACGCGATGTTTTCCAGGACCGTGGATCCGGAACAGCCAATGACGTCCGTATTGGGAATGACCCGGATATTGGGGGTATTGCTGATGTTTTCCACCAGGTAATGGGCCGCGGTCTGTGAGAGGGCGTCGCGGCGGATTACAATATTTACTTCCTTGCAAAATTTGCTCATATACATAGCAGCCTGGCAAGCCGAGTTTCCACCGCCCACGATATAAATGATTTCATTGCGGCAGGCATGTGCTTCCACGGAGGCCGAACCATAATACACTCCCGCACCGCTGAATTGATCCATGCCCGGAATGTCCAGTTTTTTATAAGCTACACCCGAAGCAATCACGATGGTTTTACTGTGGATGACAGAACCATCCATCATTTCAGTGATTTTATACCCGTCTTTTACGGTGATGGTTTTGACCTCCTGCGGGGTGAGAACTTCCGTACCGAAGCGCAGGGTTTGAGCGATAGCCCTCTGGGTCAGCTCGGCCCCTGAAAGTCCGGTCGGGAAGCCCAGGTAATTTTCGATGCGCGCACTGCTGCTTGCCTGGCCACCCGGGTTGCTTTTTTCAATCAACAAAGTTTTGAGCCCTTCACAGGATCCGTACACCGAGGCAGCCAGACCTGCCGGACCGGCGCCTATGATGAGCACATCGTACATTTCTTTGGATGCTTTGGACTGAAGGCCAATACGGCCGGCCAGTTCAGACAGGGAGGGATCCGTCAGGAAAGAACCATCTTTTAAAACGACCAGGGGCAAAGCGGATTTTGAAACCTGGGCGCTTGACAGGTATTTTTCAGCTTCTGAATCGTGTTCCACATCCAGCCAGATATAAGGAACCAGATTGCCCGATAAAAATTCTTTCAGGCGGTGTGATTTTGGGGACCATTGAAAACCGATGATGCGAATGGCATCCTGCAGGGGCTTGTATAGCGCGTGCCATTCATTAAGCAAATCGGACACGATCGGGAAAAGTTTTTCTTCCGGCGGATGCCATGGTTTCTGCAGGTAATAATCCAGTTTCACCAGATTGATGGCGCGGATAGCGGCCTCGATATCGGAATAAGCGGTAAGAAGGATTTTTTTCGCGGAAGGAAAAAGTTCATGGGCTTTTTCCAGGAAGGGGATGCCCTCCATTTCAGGCATGCGCTGATCGGATATAAAAAGGGCTACCGTTTCGTTCCGCAATTTCAGGGCCTTGATCAGTTCAAGCGCTTCAATGGCAGAACCCGTGGCCGCCACTTTATAATCGTTGCGGTATTGGTTGCGGATATCCTGCTGGATGGCCCTCAACACCTGCAGATCGTCATCCACGATCAGGATATAGGGTAATTTCATTTTTTAAATTAATATTTCAATCATTCCTGTTTTTCTTCGATGGGAAGGTAAATGGCAAATTCCGTTCTGCCCGGATCTGAAATTACCCGTATTTCGCCATTATGGTGTTTGACCGCCCGGTTTACCATATCCAGGCCTATTCCTGTTCCTTCCCCTACTTTTTTTGTGGTGAAAAAAGGATCAAAGATCCGCGACCGGATTTCTTTTGGAATTCCAGGGCCATTGTCTATGATGCTTACCCGGGCCCGGCGATCTTCAACAGCGGTTTCAATAGTGAGTTCACCGTTCTTATCCATGGCGTAAATGGCATTGTCGATGATATTGGTCCACACCTGATTCAATTCGCTCACATAAGCGGGCACAGGAATCATGTGGTCGCTGAATTTTTTACGTACGGTGATGTTTTTTTCGCGGAGTTTGTAACCAAAAAGGGTGAGCGTGTTTTCAATATCCTGGTGGAGGTGGGTGGATTGAATATCGCCCATACGGTCCATATGAACATGACTTTTGATTGCCCCTACCAGGTTGGAAATGCGGCCAGAGGCATTACCCAGGTCTTTGATGATTTTTTGAGAACTCAAGAGGTTTTCGAGCCATTGAAGCGCATGGACCGCGGCTTCCTTTCCCACCTTCCTGCAAAGGCCTTCGAGTTCTTCCGTAATATAGCCTGCCTCGGAAAAGGTTTCAGAAGCCTCCATGGGATTTGGGATATTCATACGGCTAAGCCAGCCGGTCAGGCCCTCTTCGATTTCCATCCGCTGGAGCAATGAAGGCTTGGGCGACATCGCCTGATCGTTTTCTTTTTTTTGGACCATCGCACCGATATCCCTGATTTGTTCAGGCAGAAGATGTCCGGCAAGCAGGGATTCGGTGAGCTGGTAATTCCGGTTTAAGCGCTTGGTTAGTTCACTGGCGATGCTATTGATCGCTGCGGCCGGATTGTTCAGTTCATGGGCTATGCCTGCGGCAAGTTTGCCCAGGGCACTTACTTTCTCTTGTTGCAATTGGGTGGTGGCGAAAGCCTTTGCCCTTTCGGTCATGTAGCCAATGAGCTTCTGGATGAAGTCTGGATTGAGGTCTTCGAGTTCGTGAAAATATTTTTTATGCAGGGCGATGGACCTGACCCTGCCCAAAGCATAGGAATTTCCGGGATAGGTTTTCATCCTGGAATAAGGGATCAGACCGCTCACTCCACCGGTGGTAGCATTGTTTTCAAAGGTAAAATAATACACCAGCCGGCCGTTTACATTCATATAAAAAGTAACCTTCCCCTCCAGCAAAAACCACATGTTTTCGGCCGCTTCCCCGTATTTCCCGATCAGGGCGCCGTCTTCAAGTTCCTGGTAAACGGAGCGGTCCAGGAGCCATTGCAGGTGTTCATCCGGCAATTCGCTCAGTGCGATGACTTTTCGAAGTTCTTCAAAAGGTATTGGTTTCACGAGAGACTAAATTAGCTATTCTTAAGAAGATGCGGATTATGACTGTGAAGGGATTAGGGTAATCCTGTGGGCGCAGGTCGGTTATGCACCCGTGAAAGCCTTCCTGTAACTCCTCAAGTATAAAGGGACCGGATTAATACCCTAACAGGATTTTGTAACTTTAAAATTAATTGCAGGCCCCTTCTGTTCAACAACCTGTCCCGATTATGAAATTAAAATCCTTTTTTATCTGCTGGATTCCAGCCTTTTTATTTGTTTTCGCGCTTAATGCAGTTTTCCATATATTCATTGCGGCGGATTTTTTTGATCGGGAACTGGCTCACCTTTCTCCCCAGATAGCTAAAATGAAAGAAGGTAATCCCGCCTGGGTTGCCTTACTGGATTTTGTACTCACCTTCAGCATGACCTATTTTATCCTGGTTCGTCAAACCGGGAAAGTAGCATGGAGAAATGCTGCGTTCGCAGGAGGCTTGATTAATTTGATATCTTCCGGGGCCTGGCATTTTGTCAATGCAGCCATGTTTTCCTGGTCCATGGTATTTTTAACTTCCGATATGGCCTGGCATATCGCCCTGGGAATGGCCGGGGGATTGATCATTGCGGCCATTTATAACAGGACACTGGAGTCCGTCCGTTTGACCAATGCATAAAAACCGGTTTTGGGCTGGAAGGCAGCCCGTGAAAAGATTTACTTTCCATTGGCTTCCTGTTCAAAATAAAAAACCCCGTTTTTATTGCCAATGACGATATCCGGAAGGCCATCTGCGTTTACGTCTTCCACTACAAACTGTATCCCCACGCCGGAATTGTTGTCAATCAAATGTTTGATCCATACTGGCCGGTTGTGTCCGTCTTTCAGCAATTCATACCAGACCAGAACGGCTGGTTCCAGGCCCCCGGGCCCCCTGCCCTGATGGGCAAAAAACCGTTTACCGGTAACCAGGTCAGGCAGGCCATCCCGGTTGATGTCTTCCAGGACCAGGCTATGGGTTTCGGAAATGCTGCTGTCGATGGCATGGGTGATGAAAAGGCTGTTTTTATCCTGATCAAGAATCTGCTCGTGCCACCAAAGTCCGTAATCGTGTGCCGAAGAAGAAACGACGTCAGCATCTCCGTCATGGTCAAAGTCAAAAGTGATCATTTGTGCACAGGGCTTGCCCAGGTTGGCTTCGTGAAATTTCCAGGGAGAGGCTTTTTTGTCTTTGGGGGCCTCCCACCAACCACCGATGATCATGACGTCGTTCAGGCCATCGCCATTGATATCCCCCCAGCCAAGTCCATGGGAGAAGAGGCCTACGCCTTTGGCCTTGGGTTCTGAAATGGCCGACCGGACCCAGGTCACGCGCCCGTCTTTTACAACCGCATGGAACCAGTTCATCTGGCCGGTTTTTTCATTGCCGAATACCAGGTCCTTCTTGCCATTGCCGTCAACATCCACCGCCATGGGAGATTCATTGGATGCGACGGAATCAATCAGATGCTTTTTCCATAAAACCTCCGGATTTCCCGGGTTCTGGAACCAATATACTTCCCTGCCCGGGAAATCATGACAAATGAGATCCACCCATCCGTCTTCATCGACATCCAGGGCGAAATTGAGGAAGGAGTCGCTATATCCTTTGGTATAATCGAATTTTTTGTGTTTCCAGATATCGTGCACCTTCCAGTCAGGCGCTTCAAACCAGCGGGCTCCTGCGATAATATCCAGCCTGCCATCCTTGTTTACATCCGCTACCGTCGCTCCTTCGGTATAAAACTCGTCCCATAAATGAAATTTTTTGAAACGGACGTCTTTACCGGCTGTCTGGGCGAACGAGACCACATAAAAAAGGGTCATCGACAAAATCCAACTGCCTGTTATCTTTTTCATAATTAAGGTAAAGTTAGTTGGCAAGTTAGTTAATTGGCAAGTTAGTCAGAAATCCGAGCTCCCTCGAATTGAGGGCCAATTGTGACCGCACGTGCGAGCCCTTATTGACCGCCTCTCGCCAGCGCTACCAGGTCAGCACATAACTCAGCAACATATCAAATTCGTGTTGGGTCAGGGTGGTGCCGAAATGATCGGGCATGATGGTGTAGCGGGAGGGCTTTTGTTCGGCAATATCCTTGCGGGGTATGGAAAATTCCTTTCCGGTCAGATCGCCGAAAACAACTACGGCCCCCTGTTCCCCGCGATACAATCCGGTAAGGGTGCGTCCGTCCTTTAACCTGATCGTATAATTTCTGAAGGCTTCCGTGATATTGCGGTTGGGGTCCAGGATCTTTTCAGCAATGGCGTCCGCGCCACGTTTTCCAATGCCGTGCAACTGGGGTCCGATGCCGGATTCCGTCTGCCTCCGGTGGCAAATACCACAATTCACATTGAACAGCCTGGCGCCGGTATCCACCTGGGACTGGGAAGCTTTAAAGTTTTTGAATGCCGTCAATCGCTCCTCGATGAGACTTTGTCTTTCCTCGCTGATAGGTTCGATATTGGCCGTGAGCCCGGTATAGGTTATTTGTTGTTTCGGGGAAATTTTGAAAAGCATTTTTTCTTCCACCCTTGGATCGATGAGGGTCCTGGCTTTAAAAGCTCCGTTCCGGACCTGATTTAAAACAAGGTCTTTGCCTTCTGTAGAACCGGCAAGCGCCGTTGCGATCACCACCTCCAGGTCAGCGGGCGCGTTGGTTACCCCGAGCAATACTTTATTGACGGCAGGTCCTGGCGATTCACCCAGGACTGCCGCAATGTTCTTTTTCAGGGCTATGGGTGTACTGTCGCTCATCAGCCATTTAGCGGCCAGGTCCAGGGCGCTTTGATCGGTCGATAATTTCATCAGCGTGGAGAGGGCGGCCGTTTTCAAATCATTGCCTGGGTTTTTGTCCACAAAAGAAACCAGCGCCGGTTGAAGGGAATGGACGTTATATTCACCAGCCAGTTGTATGGCAAACAGTTGATGCGGCGTCAGGGACCTTGAGGTGGAATCGGCCGGATATTTTTGAATCAAACTTTCAGCAATCTCCGTGCCCCAGGCCATCATCAGGCCGGTTTTAGCATCTCCACCCCGCTGGGCAAGTCCTTCTTTGACCCCCCGGAATATCCGGGCGGCCAGATCGGAATCTGCTTGCTTGGCCCTTGCCTCGCGAATGGCATCATCCAGCTTTGCAGCGGGTAAAAAGCGCATGATCTGCTGATAGCCCAATTGAATCTTTTCTTTAGGCAAGTCATATTTTACCAGATGATTGGAGAGGAAAAGGGCCGCATCGGAAGAGTTTACATCCACCAGGGTACCTGCAATAAATCCCGCATCCTGTTCATTCCAATCTTTTGATGCAATCATTTTCATTAAACCCTCTTTTCGTAATAAGTTACGTAGATTGAGACGGGCCGTATACCTGAGGTGGGTATCCTCGGTGGGAGCAGAGCGGAGGATGTGCAGGGCGCCTTCTACCGATGCCTGGTCAGGATAAGCCGAAAGCAATTCGGCAGCAGCACGCTGAACATGAGCGTCCGGATCTTTGAGTAAATTCATTACGGTGTTTTGTAAAGCGGCATCCCCCGGTTTCCACTCGCGCAAAACCCTGAGAGCGTGCAGTCGTATCAGGGGCGAGGTATGGGCCAATGATTTATTGAGCAGATTTTCGTTCATGCCCCCGAGACGATAGACCACCCAGAGTGTGTGGATGTATTTTAAGGGACTGGTCCCGGATTCATCCAAAAGAGCCAGAGCCGGGGCAAGGGCCGTTTCGCCAATACGATCCGTCAATTGATCGGCTGCGGCCATGCGGGTGGTTATATTTTCCTCATCAAAGGCGGACAATAATTCAGTTGCTGAAGCCATAGTAAGGTCTTTGACATCGTGATGCTGTCCTTTGTAAGTAATTCTCCAGATCCTTCCCCTTTGTTTATCCCGTTTTGGGTGGCCAAGGGGGACTTCGTAATGCCCGATGATGGCATTGTAAAAATCCGCTACATAAAGGGCGCCGTCGGGGCCGAGTTTGATGTTGACGGGTCGGAACCAGGGGTCGGCGCTTTGGATAAGATCGGTTTCGGATTTGCCCACAGGGGAAGATCCTTTGTTTGCCCAGCTATAACGGTGCACCCTTGAAATAAGGGCATCTCCGATAAAAAAATTACCCTGGAATTCCTCCGGGAACTGGGTATCGCCATAATAAGCAATGCCGCAAAGGGCAGTGGCTTCATTTTCCAGAGGTTTCATATCGGGCCCAAAGGCCATGATTTCGGGTTTGCTGAAATGGGGGTAATCCCCGCCGCGGATCAACTGATACAAAGGCGAACTATGGCTGTCTGTGGAATAGATATAGCCCCTTTCATCATAGGCCAGTCCGAAGGGATTTACCTGTCCGAAGGTCATTTGTTCGACCCGGCTGCCGTCCAGTCTGAAACGGAAAGTATTACCGGATTGCAGGCGGATGGAATCCCCGTCCTGTCCGGCAACAACAGAGAGGTTGGTAAACCCGTGGCAGGCATGCACCCAGCCATCGTAGCCGCGCATAAAATTGCTCACCATGCCATGGGTATCCTCGAATCCAAAGGGGCCGAGAAGAATCCGGAACTGATCTGGCCGGCCATCGCCATCCGCGTCGGTAAAACGATACAGGTTGGGTACGCTGAAGGCAAGATGTCCGTCGGTGAGGGGCAATAAGCCGATCGGAATGTTGAGGCTGTCCGATACCAGGGTAAATTTATCTGCCCGGCCATCGTGGTCGGTGTCTTCCAAAATGGTCAGTTTGTCGGTGCTTTTTTTGCCTGGAGTTGAGGGGAAGGGATATTCAAAGGACTGGGTTACCCACATTCGTCCTTTGGCGTCAAAAGCCATGTTGATGGGTTTGTCGATATTGGGTTCGGAGGCAAACAACTGGATCTCGAAGCCGGGGGGCAGTTTGAAGCCCAGGCGTTCTTCCTCAGGCGTCCGGGGATCGGTGCTTCGGATATTTTCGTGGAAGTGGTCTCCTGTATAAAGAAGGTCGTCTTGAGGGGCCTGCGTTTTGCAGGCGCAGATAAAAAGTGGAAGTCCGATTAACAGGGGCTTTAGCTTAATTCGGTTTTTTATTGCCATGGATTATGAAGTCTTAAACTTCCGGATTCAATGGAAGTTTTTAGTGAATCTGATGGGGAATAAAAATAGAAAAATAAACCCAAGCCGCAGGGAAGAAGCGATCAGTCCTTGAAAAAAACTTCGGCTTTAGTCAGCCATGAAAAACCAAAACTCTCCACAGCTATGGTTTCCATCCAGAAAGTCAGGTGGTGATCAGTATAATAGGGCTCCCGGATAATTCCAAGGGTTCCGGCCAGGACAATCAACAAGGCCAGGGCCATAAATAAGCCGCAAATTTTATAAACAATGTTTCGATGCATTTTGCCCCGGGTTCTTTTGCCGGCCGGCTTGTTGGATATGGTGAAAATAAAATAGGATAGGACAGCAAGGCTGGTCAGAAAAATGGCAGCGGAAAAATAATGGAAACCCTCCCGGAACGGACTCCCGGGCAAAAGCGTCACCGAGTAAGTTTTTTCCTGATCGCAGCAAACCGAAGAAAGATTATCTGTTGGAAAAAGCACCAGGCAGAGAGCAAAAATCCCGGCCAGGGCGGATAAATAAAAATCCACCGGAGCCTTGCCTTTATAGACCAGCAGGAAAATAGCCAGCAAGCTCACTGTAATGGTAAAAATGCTGTTGGCTCTGGTGTAATAATAATGGCTTAACGATTCCAGTGGAACGGAATGTCCGGTATCAACATACAAGAACAGGTATAATAATACTGGTAATAAAACACCAAGAATCCCAATGAGTATTCTGAGGGTTCTTTGTTCGGTCAGGCCGATGCTGTTTTTTTCTGAGAAATCGAGGTCCAGATATTTTTCCGCCAGAGTGATTTTGGACTTTTCCATAAATAAATAGGTAAAGAGATTAACCTTTGTTCTTAACAACAACCCCCCAAAAAAGTGCCAGGCCAAGGCCGGGAATGGCTAGGTCAAGCCACAAACCTCCCGATCCCCAAAGCAGGTTGATCAACGCGATCAAAATACCCCCTACCCCCCAGCAAATGCCGGTAGGTACCGACCAGGCCATAATTTGTTGACGGGTATCGGTGACCCCAATCATCCGGTTGACCACCCAAAAAAGACTATCATTAAAATAACTGAACAGGAATCCGCCTATCGCAGCGGCCTGGGCTGCAAATAACATATTCACTCCCGGTACCTGCTGAAGAACAGGTGCCGTGATCGAAGCCGAAGTGATCATGGCTACGGTAGCCGATCCCTGGATCAGCCTTATGGCAGAAGCCACGAAAAAGGGGATCATTACCGCAGAAAAAGGAAGGCGTGAGATCTGTTCTGCGAGTTGGGTACCGGCTCCGCCTTCGCGGACTACAAAACCCAAAGCGCCGCCGGCGCCGGTAACCATCAGGATAATCCCGGCTGACCGAAGGCCTTCCTCCAACCTTGCCGCGGTCTGGTTGCGATCCAGATGAGGCACCAGGGTGTAAACGGCCAGGAGGGTGCTGATACAAAGTGCAATGATGGGGGAACCGGCAAAATTGAATATCGACACGATCCAGAATATAAAAGTACCCGGAGTCGTAACCAGGGAAGGAAATAATGTAAAGACTGCTTTGATCAGGATAAGCAGTATAGGCAATACGATAGGAAGCAAAGAAATGGTCAGCCCCGGAAGAGGTCTTTCGTCCTGGTCATTAAGAGGTTTTTCATTTGACGTTTTGAGGATTTCTTCAGTGGGTCCATCTTCAATAAAGGCCGGGTATTTATTAGCCAGCCATTTTGCATACAGTACAAAAGAAAGGGTGCAGGGCACTGCCAGCAACATACCCAATAACATCATCGCACCGACATCCACGCCGAACAATCCGGCTACGCCCAGCGGGCCGGGGGTGGGAGGCACCAGGGTATGAGTTGCGATTAGGCCTCCGGCCAGCGCTACTCCGAGGGACAGGACCGAGAGCCCGGCTTTTTTAGCAAGGGCCCTGGAGATGGGATAAAGGATTACAAAAGCGGAATCTGCAAATATGGGTATGCTCACCAGGTAGCCGGTGAAGGCAAGGGCCCATTCTTCCTTGCGACGACCCAGCCATTGGATAAAGGAATGGGCAATTTTTTCCGCGGCCCCTGATACTTCAAGGATACGGCCCATCATGACACCCAGCCCGATCACAATACCGATCGTGCCCAGGGTGGAACCAAATCCACGGGTAATGGCATCGAGAGTGGCGTTTACCGAAAGACCACTGGTGAGCCCGGCAATACAGGCAGCCCCGATCATGGCGATCAGGGCATGCACGCGCGTACGCAACACGAGGAAGATCAATACAAAAACCGCGACGACCAGGCCGATGATCGGAAAAGAAAAGGAGGTCATCAGGGCCGGACTTTAGAGGATTGTATAAACTGCCTGATAAAATCTTCAAACTGATGATCCACCTTAAAACCGAGTCTTAAAGCCGGAGCATTATCTATACGGCCTGGCCAGCTGCTGACAATATTATTAATAGCGGGATCGGGTTTGAATTGAATTTTATCCAGGGCTTTTATACCGGCAACTTTGCCAAGGGCCCCGAGCATATCCTTTACTGTGACGCGTATGCCCGGCAGGTTTACGCTGCGCCAGGTCCCAAAGGAGGAAGCATCGAGCAAAGCTCCATGGATAATGTTTTGAATGACGATATCCGGGCTGGACAACCATAAAGCAAGTTCAGGGGATACCGGGCAAAGGGCTTCTTCATCATTCAGAGGCTCGCGGATGATGCTGCTTACAAAGGAGGAAGCGGCCTGGTTGGGCCGTCCGGGACGCACACAGACCGTTGGCAGGCGCAATACCCTTCCGTCGACAAATTTTTTGCGGGAATAATCGTTGACAAGCAATTCACCCATGGCTTTTTGAGTACCGTAAGAAGACAATGGCGTCAGGGCCGTGGTATCATCGACAGTTTCAGGAAGCAAGCCTCCATAAACAGCGAGGGAACTTGCAAAAACAAATCTAATACCAGTGTTTTGATGCCGGCAGGTTTCAAGGAGTTGGCGGGTGAGGTCCAGGTTGACTTTCCATCCCAGGTCAAAATCCCTTTCGGCCTGGCTGCTCACCACAGCTGCAAGGTGGAAGAGAATGCCGGTTGCCGGGCTTATCATGGATTTTATAGTGCCTTCTTCGGTAAGGTCCATTTGGCGGCAAATGATGCGCTGGTCGTTTGTTGGATTAGCTGGCATCACCTGATCTACCAGCAGAAGCCCGCTAAACTTATAATTTCCATCCACGAGTGCAGAAGCGAGCCGCTGGCCGAGGAAACCGGCTCCTCCGGTAATGATGATTTGCATGGGTTTGAAGATAAGGCGTAGCGGCCAAATTAATTTGACCAGGCAGAGTAACTGAATCCCCGGGAAAATTTAATTCTTTATGTTTGACCAGTCATGTATCCGGATCTGAAGCAAAAACTGAAAACCTTGCCCCTGGAATACCCCTCTCCCCTCCTCGATATCATCCGTTCAGAATTTATAAAAAGCGCTAAAACCATCCTTGTACTCGATGATGACCCGACCGGTACACAAACCAGCTGTGATGCTACGGTCATCACCTCATGGCGGCCGGAAGAAATAAAAGCGGAATTGGATAAAAAACCTTCCGTCCTGTTTATCCTGACCAATTCGAGAAGCCTGACGGAACAGGAAGCACTACTTCTTAGCCGGGAGATTGGCCAAAACCTCAATATCGCCGTCAAAGAAAGCGGAAGGGAAATTGTGGTGATCAGCCGGAGCGATTCCACCCTGAGAGGGCATTTCCCGGCAGAAGTGGATGCCCTTGCTGAAACAATGGGATGGGGACCTGCCATCCGTGTATTGGTGCCCGCATTTATCGAAGGAGGCCGGTATACCATTGAGGATGTGCATTACCTTGCGGAAAACCGGCAATTGATCCCGGTTTCAGATACTTCTTTTGCCCGGGATAAGGTCTTCGGTTATAAAAACGCGAACCTCAAAAATTGGGTGGAAGAAAAAACGAAAGGAAGAATTAAGACATCTGAGGTTATCTCGGTCTCCCTGGAAGATATCCGGATTGGGGGACCGGAGAAAGTGGCCGGAATATTCATGGCCCGCAAAGAAGGAGAAGTGATCATCATCAATGCTGCCGGTTACCGTGACCTTGAAGTTGTGGCCCTGGCTTCCATCCTGGCGGAACAAAAAGGCAAAACGATTTTATTCCGGAGCTCTGCCACTTTTGTGCCTATCCGCGCCGGGATGGAATCCGGTGTACCCTTTAAACCATCCGATCAGCATGAGCTTAATGGCAGGGGTTCGCTGATCGTGGCAGGGTCTTATGTGCCCAAAACGACCCAACAACTCAATGGGTTGCTGTCACAGAAAACACATAAAAGCATTGAGGTCAATGTCGTGGCGGTTTTAAACGCCCTTGAAAAGACAGAATCCATCATCAATCAAATCAATCAATGGCTGGCTGCAGAAGAAAGGGTTTTGGTTTTTACCAGCCGCGCCCTGCAGGAAGGCCATGATGATGAAAGCAACCTGAAAATCAATGCCCGCGTATCGGATTTCCTGGTATCCATTATTAAAGGGATTACCGTCAGGCCCCGTTATATCCTGGCCAAAGGCGGCATTACCGCCAGTGACCTCGCTTCTAAAGGGCTGGGGGTGAAAAGCGCAAAGATCCTTGGGCCGGTGATCCCGGGTGTCCCGGTCTGGCAATTGGGGGCTGAGAGCAGATTTCCGGGGATGTATTATATCGTGTTTCCGGGGAATGTAGGGGATGAAAATAGTCTGGGTATGGTTTGTCAAATCATGGATGGCAGAAAATAGGCCCAATTTAGTCTGCCAATCACCGACCACCTCCCACCAATTTAAACCGCAAATGACTTTTTACCACCGGCCATTCGCTGTTGAGAATACTATAAACAACGGTATCCCGGAGGGTACCGTCCGTCTGAATGCGGTGGTTGCGTAAAATCCCGTCCTGCTGGGCCCCCAAACGCTGGATGGCCCGGCGCGACGCTTCATTGAACCGGTGGGTCCGGAACTCGACGGCAATACATTCCAGGGATTCAAAGGCATATTGCAGAAGGAGGTATTTGCATTCGGTATTGACCGCGGTGCGCTGGGCATGGGTGGCGTACCAGGTGGATCCGATCTCAAGACGGCGCACCTGTGTTTCGATATTCATGTAGCGCGTAGTGCCTACTATTTTTTTATCGGCATGCCGCAGGACGGCAAAAGGAAGGCTTTTACCAAGGGCCTGTTCGTTTAAGGCGGTTTCAATATAGGATTTTACAGCATCGGGTGAAGGCACGGAGCTGTACCACAGCCTCCACAATTCACCGTCCAGCGTAGCTTCAATCAAGTCGTTTTCGTGTGCTTCACCCAGGGGGATCAGGCTGACCTGTTCGCCGGTGAGCGTTACCGGAGAAGGGGGATAAGATGCGGAAGACAAAAGAAGGAATTAAAAGGAATTAAGAAATTAAATAATTAAGATAATTAAAGCCTGGGCTTAAAGGTGATTTTAAAATACAGCAGGACCAGGGCCAGGGCGAGGATGATGGCGTTGGCAATGATGATGGCCAGGTCTTTTTTGACAATGCCATAAAACAACCAGGTCGATACATTTCCCAGCAAGATCAAAAGCATCCAATAAGACAGGTCTCCGGTCGACCGCGTTTGCCAGGCTTTATAGACCTGGGGAACAAAGGTCACGGAGGAGAGAAAGGCGCCGAAAAGGCCAACGTAGTCGATCCACTGCATGATAGGATTTGTAGGATTGTTAGGATTGTTAGGATTGTTAGGATTGTTAGGATT
>CAYOPD010000008.1:27284-48693 GCA_964405735.1 uncultured Saprospiraceae bacterium
TGATAGGATTTGTAGGATTGTTAGGATTGTTAGGATTGTTAGGATTGTTAGGATTGTTAGGATTGTTAGGATTATGTGGGGGCAAAGATAGAGCGGATTTTAATAGCAACTTGGACTAGGGGATTTTGATGGTTGGGCCAAAAAATTCATTTTCAGGTACCAGGTATCTGCGTGCAGGAAAGTATTTAGATTTATACGGTTTAATTTAAAAATACTTTCTTGGAAAAGATCGAAGCGCTTTACCATAAACTCTTGAGGCCTTCACCTGAACTGATAGCAGACATCACTGCCCTTGAGGGGGACATACTGATTCTCGGCGCCGGAGGCAAGATGGGTCCTGCCCTCGCCCGGAAAGCCAGGCAGGCTATTGATGCGGCAGGAATAAATAAAAAAGTGATCGGCGTTGCACGCTTTTCTGAACCCGGTCTGGAAGAGGAATTAAACCGGGTGGGGATTGAAACCATCCGGGCGGATTTGTTACGGGACGACCAACTTCAGGCGTTGCCTGCGGTTAAAAACGTGCTGTATCTGGCAGGGACTAAATTTGGAACCCAGGGCAACGAATCCTTTACCTGGGCCATGAACGCCTATTTACCGGGGAGGGTAGCTGAAAAGTTTAAAGATTCCAGGATGGTCGTTTTTTCAACCGGTAATGTATATCCTTTGGTCGCGGTGAACAGCGGCGGAGCGCATGAAGGAATACATCCAGAACCCATGGGCGAATATGGACAGTCCTGCCTGGGAAGAGAAAGGCTGTTTCAATATTTTTCAAACCTGCACCAGACCCCGGTTTTGATCTACCGCCTCAATTATGCCAATGATGTCAGTTATGGGGTCTTGCTGGAAATCGGTAAGGCGGTCAAATCGAAAAAACCCATAGACCTCAACATGGGCCATGTAAATGTGATCTGGCAGGGAGATGCCAATGAGATCGCCCTGCGCGCGCTTCACCATTGTGCCGTACCGGCCAAATTGCTCAATGTCACCGGCCCTGAAACCACCGCGGTGCGCTGGATCGCCAATGAATTTGGCAATCTGTTCGCAGAACCCCCAATATTTACCGGTGAAGAGCAGGCCACGGCCCTGTTGAGTAATGCCGCTGAATCTTTCCGCCTGTTTGGTTATCCCCGCGTGGCATTAAAACAAATGATCCGAATGCTGGCACGGTGGATTGAGGAGGGAGGGAAAACCATCAATAAGGAAACGCATTTTCAGGAACGTAAAGGAAAGTTTTAATTAATTAAGGGAATTAAAGAATTAAAGGAATGAAGGAGGGGGTGTTACGCTTATTGCATGAAGGAACGGTCATACCGGCGCATCCGTTGGCCCTGGATAATAAACGCAAACTGGATGAAACCCGGCAAAGAGGACTTACGCGTTATTATATGGAAGCCGGAGCGGGAGGGATAGCCGTCGGGGTTCATACGACCCAGTTTGAAATCAGGAATTCAGGCATTGATTTGCTGGAACCGGTCTTGCAACTCGCGGCCGAAGAAGTCGATAAAGCAAAACTGAACCGGCCTTTTATCAAAGTGGCAGGCATATGCGGCCCCACTTCACAAGCCCTGAAAGAAGCGGAATTGGCAAAAGAACAGGGTTATCATTTTGGATTGCTGAGCCCCGGTGGCCTGGGGGCTTATTCAGAAAAAGAATTGCTTGAAAGAGCGAGGGCTGTTGCAGACCTTATACCTGTTTTCGGTTTTTATTTGCAGCCTGCCGTGGGCGGCCGCGTATTGTCTTATGATTTCTGGCTTGCTTTTTCAGAGATCCCTGATGTACACGCCATCAAGGTAGCCGCCTTCAACCGTTATCAGACCCTGGATGTGGTGCGCGCGGTATGTGCATCATCCAGGCGGGATCAAATCGCCCTGTATACCGGCAATGACGACAATATAGTCGCTGATTTGCTGACTCCATATCAATTTAATATGCGGGGAAAGCAGGTAACCAAAAGATTTGTGGGGGGCTTATTGGGCCACTGGGCAGTATGGACCGGTAAAGCGGTGGATTTGCTGAATGATATAAAAATATGCATTGACCGAGGATATGCAGATGCGGAACAATTATTGGCGAAAGGTATTGAGATCACGGATATCAACGCAGTGGTTTTTGATGCAGGAAACAATTTTAAAGGATGTATTCCAGGCATTCATGAAGTGTTGAGGAGGCAGGGGCTGCTGGAAGGGATCGGCTGCCTCAATCCGGAGGAAACCCTTTCACCGGGACAGTTGGAAGAAATAGACCGGATATTCAGGATGTATCCGGCCTACCAGGATTAAATTAAATTTGATCAACTTCAATAGTTTCAAGATGAAAAACAAACGCAGGGATTTCCTAAAATTTTCCGGATTGGCGGGATTAGGGCTGGGCATGACGGGTTGGAAAGATGTAGGACAATTCAGCGGTTCGAATCCAGGATTTCATAAATTGCAAAATGAATCCCTGAGCATCATCGGCCAGTATGGCCCCTGGGCTGCAAAAAGAAGGGAAGGAAAACGGCCTTCCTTTTCATTCCGAAATCCGGAATGGGCTGATCCTGAAACCTGGAGAAAGGTCGCGCGGCAAAGGCTGAAGGAAAGAATGGCCATACCGGATCTGGGTGGCACCCCGCCGGTCACCGTGCATAAACAATATGTATATGATGGCTTGCATATAGAAGAACTGAGCTGGCAATTGCCCTATGGCAGGCCTACCGAGGCCATTTTGTTGAAACCGGCGAATGCAAAAGGACCCCTGCCCGGCATCCTTGCCTTTCACGATCATGGGGGCAACAAATATTTTGGCACACGTAAAATCACAAAGACCTCGGAACAGCAGCACCCCCTGATGGTTTCTCATCAGAAGGATTATTACAGCGGATTTGCCTGGGCCAATGAAATCGCCAAAAAAGGTTATGCGGTTTTGGTACCCGATGCCTTTGTATTTGGCAGCCGCCGGGTGATGATGCAGGACGTGCCGCTTTCCCTTCGCCGCGGATTGACGGATCATGACCCCGAAAACCCCCAACAGATCAAGGCTTACAATGAATGGGCCGGTCAGCATGAACACATCCTGGCCAAGTCCCTGTTCAGTGCCGGGACCACCTGGCCCGGGGTGTTTTTTGCGGAAGACCAGAAAGCTCTGGATGTCTTATGTGCGCGCAGTGACGTGGATGCAAACCGGATTGGATGCGGGGGACTTTCGGGAGGAGGCTTGCGGACCGTATTTATGGCCGGCCTGGACGAACGTATCCGGTGTGCGGTCTGCGTAGGATTTATGTCTACCTGGAAAGACTTCATTCTCAATAAATCCTATACGCATACCTGGATGACCTATGTGCCCCTGCTGCCCAATGAACTCGAGTTTCCCGAAATACTTGGCCTGAGGGCCCCCTTGCCGACCCTGGTACTGAATGATGTGGATGATGCCCTATATACTATGGATGAGATGAAGCAGGCTGAGCAGATCCTGACAGAGGTATATGCCAAGGCCAGGGCAGCCAAACAATTTAAATGTTCCTATTACCCGGGGCCGCATAAATTCGACGCGGAGATGCAAAAAGAAGCATTTGCCTGGTTTGAAGAGCACCTTAAGGTCTGAACAGAGGCGGAAACCGAGAGTAATGAAAGAAGATAAAGTAAGTCCCGGGCATCTTATGGTTGGCGCCACCGGCTTTTTAAGCCTGTTTTCCCTGGTGGGCATTATGTTTTACGGCCTGCCTTTTTTTTATGATTTCTGGGTGCAGGAATTCGGATGGACCCGGGCGACGGTCACTTCAGGAAATGCTTTTGCAAAGGTTTTTGTCGGCTTGTTGGGATTTTTCGCAGGTTGGTTTATTGACCGTTATGGCCCACGCCGGCTGATGCTGGCAGGGATCCTGATGGGCGGCATTGCAGTGATCGGCCTGAGCCAGATGACCCAGCTTTGGCATTTTTATATTTTCTATTTATTCAATGCCCTGGGATATATGTGTGGCGGCCCCCTGCCCAACCAGGTTTTGATCTCGCGCTGGTTTAGCAAATCAAGGGGAAAAGCTATGGGTATTGCTTACCTCGGTATTGGCATTGGCGGCATGTTGGTCCCGCAGGCAGCACGTTGGCTCAATGCCCATTTTGGCTGGCACCTGGCATTAATGATCCTGGGCATGGCGATGATTGCCATTGCCTTTCCCATGGCCTGGTTTGTCAAAGAAAATCCTGAGGTCAACCCGCAGGAAAAACCACCGGAAGAAAACAAAATCCCCCTTACTGGTATCCTGAAATCCTGGCCTTTTTACCTGCTGGTGATCGGCAGTATGTGTTCTATCGGAGCGGTGAGCGGCACCAGTCAGAACCTCAAACTCTTTTTCAGCCTGGACCTGAAATATTCCCAGGGGGAAGCCGCCAATGTCATTTCACTGATGCTGGCATCGAGCATTTTTGGCCGTTTGTTTATGGGCTGGCTGGCCGACCGCATCCCCAAGAAATACGTCATGGTGTTGATTTATTGTTTGGTGGCCGGGTCTATTCCCTTGTTGTATTATGTATCCACTCCCGGTGTAGTTTACCTGTTTGCCATCCTGTTTGGGATCGGTCTTGGGGGGGATTATATGATCATTCCGCTCATGGCCGCCGAATTGTTTGGAGTAAGGGTCATGGGCCGGGTCATGGGCATCATTCTGACCATGGATGGTTTGGGTGAGGCTTTTGCGCCTATGCTGGTGGGCTGGCTGAGAGATCGGAGCGGAAGTTATGCCAATGGATTTGCTGCCCTCATCGTGCTGGCGGCTATTGGAACAGTGGCTATTGTCTTCCTCCCCAGAAAAACACTGAGAGCATGATCCTTTACCGTCAGCTGGCGGAGGCGGACATTCCACGGGGATTGGCGTTATGCCGGCAGGCGGGATGGAACCAGCTTGAAAGAGATTGGAAAATTTTCCTGACGCTCAGCCCGGAGGGTTGCCTGGCCGCTGAAGAAGGCATGGTTATTGGTACGGCTGCTACCTTAAACTACGGAAATCGTTTCAGTTGGATTGGGATGGTTTTGGTGGATAAGGAATTTAGAGGACGGGGCATTGGCATGGAATTGCTGCATAAAGCCCTGGATATTTTAAAAAAGAAAACTACAGTGAAACTGGATGCCACTCCGGCAGGCCGGCCACTTTATTTGAAATTGGGTTTTGTAGATGAATATCCATTGAGCCGGATGATCAAACCCGGTATCCATCACACACCCTATGGATCGGCAGCAAGAGAATTTCAAAAAGCTGAGTGGGAAAAAATAGCTGAACCTGATTTTAAAGTCTTTGGCGCAAACCGCCTCCCCTTGCTGGAATGGATGTATACCGGTGCCCCGAAAATGAGTTTTATTGTGGAAAGAAACAACGAGATTCTGGGTTATAGTTTTGGGAGGCAGGGACATCGGTATATGCATATTGGTCCCGTGGTGGCTGCTGACGGGAATATTGCCCGGCAACTTGTTTCAGCGTCATTGAACCAGTGTAACGGTCAGGCCGTCATGTTGGATATTTCACATTTTGATCCGTCCTGGACGGCATGGTTGGCGTCTATTGGTTTTGAAGAACAACGCCCGTTTTACAGAATGTACCGCGGACTTAATGGTTTTCCGGGCGAGCCGGAAAAACAATTCGCGATCCTGGGGCCGGAGTTTGGATAAAAAAAGACAACCCATACAACCTTTTTCCCAGCGAACGCACTAATAGGTGTTTTCCATTCCCAAATTCTTGAAATCGTGATTGGGCCCTGGATACCAAGGCGGTTACCAATAAGTATCTTAGAATGAGGAAGGATGTTGATTTTGTAAATAATGAATTTTATTGATCAGGCACTGGTTGCGGTTTATCTCAAAACCCGGGACGAGACTACTTTCCGTTTATTGTATTCCAGGCATGCCCAGGCCCTTTGGAATATGGCTATGAAACTGACTGCCGGCAATACCCCCAAAGCCGAAGAAATGCTCCAGGAGACCTGGCTGAGGGCGATTACCGGACTGCCCTCGTTTGAATGGAAATCCAGTCTCCGGACCTGGATGATTAAAATATTGATCAACCGGTGTCGGGAAATGAATAGAAAAAAAACAGAAGTGGTCCTGGAAGAAGCTCACTTGCAATCCGACCATAATGTTATAATATTAAACGATACTCAACAGATAATGGCCTTATTGCCTGAGGGATACCGGACGGTACTTCTGTTACATGACCTGGAAGGGTATAAACATGAAGAAATAGCCCAAATGCTGGAAATTGCCCCCGGAACCAGTAAAAGCCAGTTGTACCAGGCAAGAAAGGCATTCCGGAAACTGATTCAAAAGGAAAACACATAATTCAAACCGATGGAAAAACCCTTGACCCCGGAAGAAAAGAAAAGGCTTCAAATCGATACCCCCGATGACCGGGTACCATCTTATTTAATCACAAAAATTATCAAAAAAATGAAACAGGAAAACCTCATCATGGAACCCAGACCGCTTTTGACCAGATCCTGGACCGGCCTTGCCGCTTCCTTGTTATTCGGTATCGGTTTATTCGCTGTTGGATATTATGCAGGCAAGCCCGAAGAATCAAAGGACTCAATTGCGATTGCCACACCCAAAGCAGCGAAATTTATGCTCCTGGTCCACAACGACGATCTACCAGCCCAGGACCCCATGCAACAGGTCAGGGAATACAGCGCCTGGCTTCAGGACATCAAAGCAAAACGCTTCGCCGAAGGGGAGCACCTGCACGGCAATGGCTGGATCTTATCCGGTAAAGATCAGGGCCGCACGGAAGCAAGATCTGAATTTATGGGCAGACAGGAATTGGGGGGGTATTTTACTTTTGAAGCCGATAATGCAGACGAGGCGCTGGCCATTGCGAAAACCTGCCCGCATTTGAAGTATAAGGGGACACTGGAATTGAGGGAGATTTATAGGTAAGTAGTTGGCTGGTTAGCTGGTCGTCAGGGCACCAAGAGATGAATGCCTCTTCCAGCAAAAAGGTTACATGGAGAACGCAAAGGTTGCGGAGCAAAAGGATTGTTCGACAGCATTTCAATTCTTTATTCATATCTCTGTACTCTCCGTCCCTCCGTGCGCCCTTATTCCTCTGTGATAAAGTCTGCATCAACCCTGCGGCTTTAACGTTGGGTTTGAAAGTGTAAAAAGGCACAGGGCTTAAGCCCTGTGAAGGCCCGTTAGATCAATTAATCTCCGGCGCCACCTGGGAGGGGGAAGTCACCCCGGGGGGCAACTCCATAAGGTAAAAATTACGAAAGTGGATCTCGGCTCCCTCCGATTCCATGCATAGATATCCCTTCTTTTGTGTTGCTTTTGCAAGTCCGTTTACAAATTTTCCGTTCACGGACAGCTTTACCACTCCATCCACGCAAACCACATCGTAAGTATTCCATTCGCCACGGCCCTTGCACCTGTTTTCGAGCGATTTGCTCCGGGTATTCCTTGGGTTGTCCGGTAAGGTTTCCACTCCTCCCACCCCAAATAGCTCACCATGAACATAAGCGACGGGTGGCTCGACACCATCCTTTGAATGTAACTTGACCCAATCCAATTCGAGCATCTGGACTTCGACTCCATTGGGAAGACGATTCTTCTCGCCCGGAATTGCATCGCTCCAAACAAAAACTCCCGAATTTCCTCCGGGCTCCATATGTTTCCATTCCACGTGGAGGATAAAGTTCTCATATTGTTTTTCGCTTCGCATCACCCCGATGGGTCTTCCCGAGCAAATCAATTCATCTTTCCGTAAAGACCAGGTACCGGGATCCGTGTTGACGTTTTTCCATTTAATGGCCGTTCCTTTCTTTTTATTCTGGATGGAATTAACCTCTTTGCCAAAAGTGATGGATTGCGCAGCCGCGGATTGGAAAGTGCTCAACAGGAGTACCCAGCTCCATGGTATAAGATGCGCTAAAATTTTCATCGGATTATAAAGTATAACGATCAGCCTAAAACTTTAGTGATGCCGGGAATGGCAACCTCCGGTCCGGCATACTTCAAATCCCAATTAAACTGATCTATGGGGGGCCCCAAGACCTGATTCGAATTAATGGCGTCTTCCCAGGTGATGGTTTGTCCGCTATAAGCCACCATCCTTCCTAAAATGGCCAACATGGTACTGTTGGCCATCATTTGACCATCGTTCATGGGTTTACCGTTCCGGATGGAAGCAAAAAGTTCGTTGTGCTGGGTCTGGTAGGGATCGTTTTTTTCTCCCTGGTAAGTCCACCTGGTTTTACCGTTGATTTCAGGGATCCCGGTGCTTTTCACCAGGGCATGTCCCAGGGAACCCGCGATTTCCACTGAATTACGCGTAGAGCAGCCGGCTTGCTGACGGCTGAAACTGAAACCCCTTACTCCGTTTCCATATTCGTATTCAATGGCAAAATGGTCGTAAATGTTTCCGTACATTTTATCGACACGCGCCTGCCTGCCTCCGGTACCGGTTGCCTGCAGGGGCAGTTTATCTCCCATAGCCCAGGACATCATGTCCAGGCTGTGCACGATCATTTCTACGAGATAGTCCCCCGACAACCAGTTTTGATAATACCAGTTGCGCATCTGGTACTCCATGTCCGTCCAGTTTTCCTGCCGGGGTTTATACCACAGGTAGCCTCCGTTGCGGGTGGAGGATACGATCCGGATCTCACCGATTTCACCCTGCAAGATTTTTTCAAAAAAGGCCCGTTTGGGGTAATCATAGCGAAAGGTGAAGCCCGAAACGAGAGACAATTTTTTGTCCATGGCTTTTCTGGCAGCAGCCAGCACCTTACGCACTCCTGGAGCGTCTACCGCCACCGGCTTTTCACAAAAGACGTGTTTTCCGGCGTCGATGGCGGCGATTAAATGATCTGGCCGGAAAGAAGGGGGGGTGGTCAGAATGACGACATCCACACCCGAATCAATGACTTTTTTATAAGCATCAAAACCAACAAACTTATGCGCAGGATCTACTTTTACTTTTTTGCCATCGACCTCGATCAGGGATTTGTAGGATTCTTCAAGCCGGTCCAGGAAAACGTCCCCCATGGCCGTAAGCACCACATCCGGATCAGCCGCCAAAGCCTGGGCGGCAGCACCCGTGCCTCTTCCCCCGCAGCCGATGAGGCCCACTTTCAGAATATTTGCCGTATTATAAGATTTCCGGGCAAAGGACTGGCCCGGAAGGCCCAGGTTCAAGGCCATGGTGCCGCCCACTACGGCCGCCCCGGTCGATTTCAAAAAGGTTCTGCGATCGGTACCGGATATTTTATTTTTTTTCATCTTCTTTCAGTTTAATTAAAAATAGTTTATTCGTTTGTGGAACGATTGGATAAACAAAATACAAAAAAATAAAAGCTATATTTCACGGATAACGCATAAGATGATGATGTTTAAAATAATCCTGGGCTGGATAATGCTCTTCCCGACTTTCAATGATTCCATTCTGGCCCAGAAATTCAGACCCCAGACCGCGGTGTCCATTAAAGGAGAAAATTTTTATATCAACGGCAAAATCACCCTGAAAGCCAAAAACTACGAAGGCATGAGGCTTGAAGGCCTTCTCCCCAATAGCCGGATGGTCCAGGGAATTTTCGACGATGCCAATCCGGAGACCAGGCACTACTGGCAATATCCGGACGGGACTACCTGGGATCCTGAACGAAATACCCGTGAATTTGTGGAAGCCATGAAGGATTGGCGAGAACATGGCCTGCTGGCTTTTACTCTCAATCTGCAAGGGGGTAATCCCTTTGGTTACGGAGCCAGCCAACCCTGGATAAATACTGCCTTTAAATCCGACGGTAGCCTGGACCCGGCCTATATGACCAGGCTGGAAAAAATTATAAGGGAGGCCGACCGGCTTGGGATGGTAATCATCCTGGGTTATTTTTATTTTGGACAGGATCAACACCTGAAAGATGAAAAAGCTGTCCTGAACGGAGTGAGGCGGGCCACAGAATGGATCATCGGCAAGGGATTCCGTAATGTAATCATCGAAATCAATAATGAATGCGACATCAACGATATTGTAAGGGGCAACCATGTGGCGCCGTATGACCATGCCATACTCGATTCCAAAAGGGTGCATGAGCTGATCAACTTAGCCCAATCCATTCAAAAAGGGAAAAACAGATTGCCGGTAACCACCAGTTTTATAGGAGGCGCCTTGCCTACGGAAGCCGTGATGGCCGTTTCCGATTTTCTGCTCCTCCACGGGAATGGCGTGGGCAAACCGGAAAAGATCAATGAAATGGTCCAAACCATCCGGGGAAATAAAAAATACAAAGGAGTGCCCATTGTATTTAACGAAGACGATCATTTCGATTTTGACCGCCCTTTAAATAATTTTCTGGCGGCTACCCGGGAACATGCGTCCTGGGGTTATTTTGATTACCGCATGAAAGACGAAGGGTTTGATGAAGGCTATCAAAGCGTGCCGGTAAACTGGAAGATATCTTCGGAACGCAAAAAAGGATTTTTTGGATTGTTGAAAGAAATGACCCACTAAAGGGAGACTGCGAGCCACCCCTTTACTTAAACAATACCACCCATGCTCTCAAAAAAAATCACCATTCTCCTATTCTCCTTTACCTGCTTCCAGTCGATAAGCGCCCAGGTCACGGATCCTCAGCAGGTCAAAATTACCGAAAGGCATTATCAACTTATCAAAGCGCCTCACGTGGCGGATCAATGGGAGAAATGGCGCAAGGAGATCAGTGCCTGGAAAGATTCGGTTCTCCACCAGATGGCATACCGGGGCGAAGTCTATCAGAAGCAGGAATACCAATGGGCTTCGAAGGCCTATTCCGCCTTGTTTCTTATGGCTAATGATAAAAACCTGTATGATCAAAACGGGAGCTATGCGATTAAAAAGTATTTGCATAAATACGAGGAGCAATATGGGGGAGTGGATGTGGTGATCCTCTGGCCCACTTATCCCCAATTGGGATTTGACGACAGGGATCAGTATTTTTTCTACAGGAACCTGCCCGGGGGGGTAAAGGCACTTAAAGCTTTGAGTGATGAGCTCCATGCAATGGGTAAAAAAATGGTTATTGCGTATAATCCATGGGACGACATCGCCCGCCTGGAAGGAAGGAACGACGTGGATGAATTGCTGAACTTGTTGAAGGAAACCGGGGCGGACGGTTTTTTTCTGGATACCATTTCCAATTTTGAAAGCCTTTTTCAAAAACTAAAAACCGCCAGTCCGGGTGCCGTCTTTCAATCGGAGATACCGATCATGCCCGAAGCCCTGGACGAGGTGCATCAGTCCTGGCTGGAAGTAGCCTGGACGAGAAACCATACGCTTGAATTCAACGAGGTGCCGGTCCTGGTTCGAAACCGCTGGCTGGAACAACGGCACATGATATACCGGTTGTCGCGGCACAGTCATGAGCAATCCATGCTGATACAGAATGCCTGGATCAATGGCTGTGGTATTGTAATATGGGAAAATGTATTCGGTACGATCAATGAATTGAATCCACGGGACCGATCCTTCTTCAATGCGATGCTGCCGGTGCAGCGTCGCTACTCCCGTTTTTTTACCGAGGGTAAGTGGACCCCTCTGATTCCGGTCCTGCTCAGCCGCGTATATGCAAGTCAATGGGAGCTGGACGGCAAAAAACTCTGGACTTTAATCAATCGCCAGGAACAATGGGCCAAAGGAATCGTCTTTGCCGATGATTTTACACCGGGCATGAAGTATTATGACCTGATCACGGGAAAAGAAATAGAAACAAAAACAATCAACGGGAAAACGTATTTATCCATTGAATTAAAACCCAAAGCGATCAGTGGCATACTTTCTGTTCCGGAGAAGGAGCGGTCGCCCGATTTTTACGCTTTCCTGGAAAGCCAGTCCATAAAAGATAAAAACTCCAGTTCCAGTACGTCTTATTTCCTTCCATCACACCGTCTGAAACCCGTAAAAAGCACCATCAAATATTCAAAAAATAAATTACCACAGGGCATGGTGCAAATACCCGTACTCCAGGAACCGGTGACCCTGAATTTCAGCTTTCGCCAGAGGGAATGCGGGTTTTACCCGATGGAGGGCATTGTCGATTTCTCTTACAGCCGGGCCATCAACCAAATCCTTTCAGCACCCGTAAAAACGAGCCTGAAAGCCTATGCCATGGACGAAACAACAGTGACCAATGCCCAGTTTAAGCGGTTCCTGGATGTTTCCAAATATAGACCTGCCCACCCGGAAAATTTCCTAAAACATTGGATGGGCAACCAAATCCCGCAGGGCCTGGAAGATCATCCCGTAGTTTGGGTGAGCCTTGATGATGCGCGAGCCTACGCCAAGTGGGCGCGAAAACGATTGCCATCCGAAGCCGAATGGCAATGGGCTGCGCAAAACGGAGTCCGGGAAACAGCATATCCCTGGGGGCATGAATTTGACTCTACCCTATGCAACAGTGGTCAGACCAGGGCCCTTGCTCCTGTGAAACGGTTTGAGAAAGGCAGGACCCCATCCGGACTTTATGATATGAGTGGAAATGTATGGCAATGGACGGAGAGTGAACGTACGGACGGATACAATAATTATTGCATTTTACGGGGCGGCGCCTGGTATATAAACAGGAACTCACATTGGTATGCAGATCAGGGACCTCAAAAAACAAGTTTTGGGGCCAAATATCTTTTGACTTACCCAGGGCTGGACCGGTGTGCAACCATCGGGTTCAGGTGTGTGGTGGATCTGTAGCCGGGAAATTATTCGCCCGGGCGCTTCATTCCGAGTCCTCGGAAGGCCCCCACAATCTCCTCAACTCAAATATTTTTCCTTAATGATGTTAATATGATGCAATTCATGTCCGGCAATATGGTAACCCAGGGCCCGGACCGTCGCCTTATTTTTATTGGCCACTCCCTGCCTCAGCAGGGCGGTCTGATCAAAACCATTAAATAGAGCAATGGTCGCCAAACGAACGGCTTCATACTCTTCCATAATATTGCCTATACTCCTTTCGTTGGCGTTGGAATACAGAACATATTCGTCCTGCTCAAAGCCGGGAAGAGCGGTATTCTCATTCCTGGCAAAACACAAAGCCCGGTAAGCGTATATGCGTTCATCGTCAATGATGTGGACCAGGACTTCTTTTATGGTCCATTTATCCGGAGCATACCGGTAAGTCCATTTTTCTTCGGGCAAGGAGGAGACAAGCGCCTTTACCCTATCCAGGTTATCCTTAAGATGTTTTAATAACTGACCATCGTCTGGTAAAAGGTCGATATACATGCAAGCATAAAAAGGATATTCGCCGGGCTCTGGTTTTTCAATTATTTTCAAGACAGCTATTTTTTAGAGCGAAATTGGTAACGTTCTATTTTCCGAAATCTACAACGGTTTTTCCTTCCCCTTTCGTCAAATGGATTTCCTTTGACATGCCGCGGACCGTCACCTTGTATTTTCCATAAAAGGCCGGTACGGAAAATGCGCCATCCTTTCCGGCCGTCCCGGATTCTTTGGTCCACCATTCTTTATAGATCAAATCCTGGTAGGCTTCAGCTGACGGTGTGGGTGACCAGTCGCGTTTATACAGGGAAGAGACGGGAATCCAATTGGCTCCGGCCCAGAACCCCCACATCAGGATCCCTTCGACCGCAGGATGGGCAAAACAGATTTTGTAATAATCAACCAGTTCCCTGGCCCTCAGGGCCTCTTCATCCGGTGTCATTGTCGTGATTTTTTCCACATGGTATTTCGAGCGCTGACCGGGCATGTTAAACTCAGTGATCCGGACCGGCAGGCTGAATAATCCAAGGGAATCGAGAGCGCTTTTGAGTTGATTCCGGTCGAACGTATCCGTATGCAGATGCCCCTGAACGCCGATCCCGGCAATGGGAACGCCCTGTGCCAGTAATTTCCGGATTTGAGCCATGTATTCCGCTAGTTTATTTCCTGTGAGGATGTCGTAATCATTCAAATATAGTTTTGCCTCCGGATCGCCCTGATGGGCCCAATGAGCCATGAGCCCGGTGATCCCGGGTCCAAGGCGGTCTTCATAATAATTGCCGTGTACCATCTCGTTGTTCAGGTCGTATTCGGCAAATTGGCCCTTGTACTTCTTTGTGATGGTTTCGGCCCGGTTTTGAAGGGTCTGCCGGAGTTCGTCATCGGTCAGTTCCTTTACCCAGGGCTGTACAAACCGTGGAATTCCCCAAAACAGATTGTGTGCCCGGAGGGGGATCTGATGTTTTTTGGCCCAGTTTAGAATGCCATCAACAATGGCGTAATTGACTTCTCCCTTCCGAGGCTCCATGTTTCCCCATTTCACGGCATTTTCCGTGACTGCCGAATTGAAGTTTTTGAGAAAATTTTCTTCGTATTGTTTCCGGTCATTTTCCGGCATAGAACCGCTGACAAAACCATTGCTGATGGCGCAGCCAAACCAGAATTCATGGCTCAGTTGTTCCACCATGACCGCGTCTCCCGGTTTGGCCCGGACAGTCAAAACCCCTTTCCTGTAGCGGGCAATGTCATCCGAGATGCCGGGATACTGGGCTCGTGCCGAAGGAGGCCAGGTCAACAAAGCTATCGTAAAAAAAGCCAGGCCCAAAGAAAGCTGGAGATAAGAGTTTAAATAAGAAAAATTGAACATGGGTATTTAAATTTATTACAAATCAGCAATGCTTGACATTCTCAAAATGACAGCATGCGCTTCATCGGAAAAAGGAAGGAGTTCCTCCTGAGTAATGATTTGATCAATAACCAGGCCGGCCACACAGGACAAATAATGCGATCCGGTGATGCCATTATATCTTCGGCCAATGTGTTTGTCAAATTTTTGGATCATGCGATAAAGAGCATGGTAAGTTTCCTTGACCTCTTTATTCCTGCCTTTCCAGCCACACAATATCGATTCAGCTTTTTCTAATCCCGTGGTAAATTCCCCCTGAAGTCCCGTCTCAATAAGGTCCCGGCAGATTTTTTTATCTTTTTTGGACAATTCCATAAGGAGTCTGTTTTCTGAAATGAATTAAATTAAATACTACTCATCAAAACTATAAATCTTTCTGCCGTTCAGATCCTGGATCTGTCGGGAATTGTTTTTCAACAGGGCCTGTAACTGGTTAATCTGGCCTGCAGACGCCGTAATTGTCTTTTTCAATACATACCAGTGCACGACTTCCGAACACGGAGGAGTGGTAAGCGATCCGCTGTAGTGAAAATAACTTTTGTCCACCGGCAGCAGTTCTTCCAACTCGATTTCTGAAGGATCGGCATAAGTCCCCTCTTCATGAGGGAAGTGGGATAAATATTCAGTAAACAATGAATTTGACGCTCCTTCCGCAAAAAATACGCCCAACACTGCATAATCCGAATCCGATGCTTTGTGTACAAAATGAGCCTCCAGCGGGTATTTTTTCCCATCTACCTGGTGTTCGCTTTGGGCATGATAATGAAACTGCAACAGTTCATATTGGGTCCCTCCGATGGTCAATTTACTGCCAGGCTCACAGACAAATTCGATGGTATGTCCGTTGTTTTCTATTTCGGCCGGGGTGGTGGAATAACTGAAAGTTAATTTTGAAAGGGCGGATTTCGTCATTGCTCCTGAAATATTTACCGGCGATTGGCTCATTCCGCTGCAGGCACTGTAGCCCGTACACAGATCGACCCAATGATCCTGACCGCTCGAGGTCATGTGGTAGGTCCAATGGATATTCGTGCATTCGGTGGGAATGACGGCGCTGTCGTATACACAACTTGAGATGAAGAAGAAAAGGACCGATATGCCCCCAAAGGGATTTAGCTTTTTCATCCGGGATAAAAAAGATAAGGATTTTTGTTGAACCAATTCAGGTCATCACGGATTTATTATGGCCTTATAAAATTTGATTAAACTCCAGTCGTTCCCCATCCGGGCCGAGAATGTTGAAATAACGGCAGCCGTTTTTCCAAAAGGGTAAAAATACAGGACCCTCTTCTATGGGATTAAACCCCTGGTTTTTAATGTATGTAAAAGCCAGATCAATATCCTGTACGTCAAAGGCAAGATGGTCGACATGCCCGTCCTTTCTGCTTTTGATTGAATCTAAAAAACGAGCGGGAAACCGATACAATTCAATCAGTATCTCCCCCTGTTTCATCATGACGCAGTTGCCGCGTTCACCTTGATATTCAAAAGGGGATTCCATTACCGTTTCAAATCCAAGTCGCCGGTAAAAGGGGACGGACCTTTCCAGGTCGATGACGGGTATGCCGATGTGCTGGATTTTATTAAGTTGCATATTTAAAATTAGAGTGAAGGGGTGACTCCGAGTCACCCCTTCACTTCACAGGTTTTAAGGTCACCGGCCCCAAAAGCCCCGAAGGTCGAGGATCCCAGTGGCTTGCGGTAAATAGTCCGTCGGATCCGCGATTTTCAGCTAAACGCGCCGGAAAATTGATATTATAAAACTTTTTCCAGGGTACTCCCCTTTTGTCCAAATCTATAATCCGGTTTGCCATGCTGTTAGTAACCAGGATTTCCAGGGTATTCGATTTTTTAAGGAGGGAAACGGGGATGACGACCTGGTTTACCGGCCCAAGCACAGTCGCAAGCGTGTTGCCATTTAGTTTTATTTCTGCGGATTCGTTAACGGTACCCAGGTCAAGCAGGTAATGGTCGTGCCGTTTAGAGGGCGATTTGAATTCAGTAGAATAGGAAGCCGTTCCGGAAAAGGCATTCATGCCCGTAAGCGGGAGTTTAGTCCAGTCTTGCAGCTGATCGATACGAATCGCTTCCGGAAGCACAGGCCCTCCTGAAATAAATTTGAGGTCCCAGCCCGCATCCAGGTCAATGGCCTCTCCGGCCGGTTCAAAAAAGGGAAAAGAGGGGCCTTCGATTTTTTGATCGGTCGTTTCGAGGATCAGGGTTTCCCCTGGACGCAGGGTAATCCAAGCCTCCAATCCGGAAACGGATTTTCTCCACCGCGCCAGTCCGGATTGGTTTTTCATTGGATCAAACAGGATTACGGAAGCGGCGGAGGCGTTGAGGGCCAACCAGTCTTTGATTTCATTTTCACTGTCGTTTTTTATAAAATAATAATGCCCGTTGGTTGTTTTTCGCCGGATGCAGGAAAGTCCTTTTTGATAAAGCGCGCCTTCTGATCTTATCTCAGCGGCGTCAAGCAGAGCCTGGAGCTCCGGTCCTTTATAAACCCGTCCGAGCCCATGATCCATATACAGCAGTCCTGCCAGGTTGTTTTTTAATTGCAACCTGTTCACCAGGGAATCCAAACGCCTTTTATTTTCCTCATATTGATAAAATCCCGGGACATTGGTTGGATATGCATGAAAAAGGATTTTGGCCCCCTGCAAGATCAGGCTGTCGATTTTAAGAAGGGTTTGAACGGGAAGGTATTCCGCGCCGCTGATGACCAGGGTTTGGTAATCGCCTCCCGGAGCCCTTAATTTACCCCTTACGCATTGAAGGGATTGAATCTGACGGTCACTGATCAGGTCCCAGGCATAACCGGAATGGATCAATTCTTCCGCAGTGGATTTAAAAATGCTGCCATCAAAACCCTGCATGCCATCAAAATGATTCAATAAGGCATTGCCTGCCTGCTGGTTGCGGTCCGCAAAAGGAAAATACAAAAGCATGTCCTGGTCAGGCTTTCCTTTTTGCAGGAATCCCTGGCAACGGCTTACGTAATCATTGAGAATTTTAAAATCTTTCCAGGCCGGATTTGCAGGAGTAAGATGTACGGCGGCATAAAACAACCAGCCGGGCCAGCTTTCATCCGGGGGGGAATAATTGGTACCATGGTATACCAGATGATTGACCCCGCCTAGAAAATATTGATCCACCAATTCACGGATATCAGCGAGGGAGGATATAAAATGTTCATTGAGCCAGGTAGCCGCTTCTGCGGAGGCCAGCGGTTTTCCCATGACATGGGCGGCAGAAGTGGCAAACTTAAAACGGGTGAGATCGGTGCCTTCGGTTTCAGGAATGTCAACGACTCCATAAAGGTCAAGGATATTGGCGGGTGAGCCATGGCTCTGGTTCCGGATCAGTTTATTTTTTGTATGGCCCCAGCGGGTCCAGGTTTGGGTGAATTTTTCGAGGACGAGTTCTGAAACCGTTTCACGGTAATCGTATAAAATCCGGGCACTTTTTTCATCCGGAGTTTCTGAAAATAAGGAAGGAAGATGAGCTTTAAGATCATAACCCCGCCGGGATTCAAATTCTTCAAAAAGCCGCGGCGTCCAATCGCTCTGGCCACGGGCATCGTCTACTTCATAACTGTCATTAAAAAACCCCCTAAGGCCCGAAAGGTCTTTATTTTCAAAGGCGCGGTCAAAAAAAGAGAGGTAATCCCGGACGGCCTCTTCATCAAAATGATCGATCACATTGCCTTCTCCGCCTGGCGCGGCCCTTTCCACCATTTTGCCATGCATGCCCTGGAATAAAGCATAGAGTGACCAGGTACCGGCAGGAGCAGTCCATTCCAACACACCTTGATTTACTTTTTGGGTCAGGTCAATCGTAAGGCCCTGTTCTTCAATGGCAATCAAAACAAGGAGAGGCAGCGTGACCGGATACCTGACCTGGTCAATGGCCAGGGCCTGGAGGTCTTCATTGTCGGTGATGGGATAAAGTACATCTGCTACTGAAAGTCGTTCTCCATTGGCTGTTCGCACAAAACCTTCCTGGAAGTATTGGATGATATCTTTCAGAGACTGCCCTTCACGAAGTTGGTACTTTTTATGCGCCAGGTATTTACACGCATGGCTTTCATCAATCCAGGGACCGCCGAAAGGCCAGCCGGTGCCCGTGGCCATGTCGATGCCCAAGCCCAGTATTTTTGCTTCTCTCAAAACAAAATCAAACATCTCCATCCAGCGCGGCGAGAGATAATCAATAAACCGGCCTTCATGACCCTGTACCCCATAAATTGGTGTGATTTCCAGGCCCCCCAAGCCGGCTTCCCGATATTGTTTCATCGAGACCCGGAGACCCGCCGTATCCACCGCACTGCCCTGCCACCACCAGCGGGTCCATGGCCGGGTATCCTGGTGGATTTCAGGCCATTGGATCTGGGTTTTTACGATAAAAGGAAAACAAATGCCAAAGAGGGTGAATAACAGGCTTCCGATGCTTCTGTTGGAATTTTGTTTGGACGGCATGACAGATGCCAATATACCGCAAATTCAAGTTTTTAGGCAAGCACAGGGCGTAATAGGTTCATACAGTTTTAAAACCGTGTGACTCTATTTTATCAAAAACTTTTCTCCCTTGCTGTTGACCCGGTAAAACTTGCCTCCTTCCACCAGCATGGCTTCGGAATTGCCCCCGGCATGATATACATCGGTATTGAATACCCTGCCATTGTACAGGACACTGATGGTATCCGCCACCACGGTATGCCCGGTAGCGATGTATTTTACACCAAAGACGTTAAGGGTGGTATCGACCTGGCCGCTCGTTGCGGGGGCTTTTTTGGAATAATAGCCCCTGTACCAGAAGGGCCCAAGGTCGCTGAAAAGGATCTCGGTCCAGATGTCCGGATAATTGTAAGTGGTATCGGGGTAAAAAGGCCTGGCCAGTTCATTGATCGCCGGTGCAGTTACATTCATATAATTCACCGGGGTGGAAATTCCGCCATGTACGAAAAGGATATCGCCGATCCGTTGAGCAACATTTTTGGTGCGCAGCCAGCGGCCCAGCTCGGTATTGTCCCAATAAAAGGAGATATAGGGCACATTCATCATTTTGGCATGTTCCATATAACGCGGGTGTACATAACGGAAATCCCCGTTCATATTCATGATCTCGTGGTTGCCCAGCACAAAATGTACATACCCCTTGGCTTCCTTTGCTTTTTCCTCCAGGGCATACATGAGCCAGAGGACTTCATTCTGCTGGCTGCCCCGGTCAAAAAAATCACCGGTAAAAACCACTTCGCCCCTGCCATAGGTCCAGTTGAAATCCTGGTCAATGACCCCGTTGACCTGGAGCAGGGTCCGGAAGGCTTTGAAATTGGCTTCGATATCGGAGATGGCCAGCAACTTGACGGGTTTGGCAAACTCTGATTTTTCATTGGCGAGCCTGTTTTTGAGTTTGACGGTAAAATACTTTCCCGGTTCGTCCGTGGCCACCCGCAATTCGATATTTTTTTTCTGGGAGGCGGGAAAACTGTCCGTGGTCACCGATTTGATCCCCCCCTCCTGGTGGATATACTGGACATAAATCAGGTCGTTTTTATAAACAACATAAGGTCCGTCGATCTGGATTTTTTCAACCAGCCTGTTGTCCTGAAACAAACCGGATAAGAAAGGGGCCAGTAAAAGGAAATAAAACACATTCATTCAACAAAGGTATTTGATAAAATTAAGACGCTGGCCGTTCACGCAGGGTTCATAAGAAATCCTTAAAATAAAGATAAGAGGATTTATGATTTAGGATCCTTTTCAAGTGGTTGAGGCGTTACAGCTCCACCATGGCCTTCATCACCTTGTTGCCGGGATCATAAAGTGTTTCAAACCGGTTCGCCACTTCGCCGAAGGCAATGCGATGGCTGATGAGAGGATCAACGGTAATGTATTTATTAATTATAAGATCCCGGACATAAACAAAATCCTCCCGGGTGGCATTCCGGCTGCTTTTTAAGGTAGTTTCCCGTTTATGAAATTCAGGATGGGAAAAATGAAAGGCCTCTTTTTGAAGGCCCACCAGTATATATTGTCCTCCATGGGCCAGGAACTGAAGCCCGGATTCAATAGCCTGTAAACTGCCCGTCGCGTCGATGACCACCGGGACCATGTCCTCATTGGTCCAGTTTCGAACTTCCCCCAAAAAAGCAGCAGGATCCTGATTCAGGAAGGGCCGGATGGTATAAAAATTTGAAGCGAAGGACAGCCGGTCAGCGTTTATATCTGCTAAACCAACTTCCGCACCAGCTTGAAGGGCCATTATGGCCGTGCAAATACCAATCGGCCCCGCACCAAAGATCAATACCTGTTTTCCTTTAATATTTTCCGCTCTTCGAATGGCATGGGCCGCTATGGACATCGGCTCTATCAGGGCGAGTTCATCTTCGTTCAAACCCATTCCGGGCATGATCAGGGAAGAAGGGATGGAATAATATTCTGCCATGGCTCCATCCAGGTGAACCCCACAGACCTTTAACCGGCTGCAACAATTTGTCTTACCGGCCCTGCAGGCGATACAGGATCCGCAGGAGATATATGGCAGAAAAGTGCACAAACCCCCTGGCCCGATATCCGGCGCATCCCCGCTGACATACTCTGCGGCCACCTCGTGCCCGAGAATTCTTGGATATTCAAAATAAGGCTGCTTTCCTTTAAAGGCATGGAGGTCGGTACCGCAAATCCCGATTTGGCGTATGCGCAGAAGAGAATAACCCGCCCGGAGAACCGGTTCCGGTTGGTCCTGGTATTCAAAGAGGCCTGGAGAAATGCAGGTGAGTACTTTCATTGTTT
>CAYOPD010000008.1:48793-70260 GCA_964405735.1 uncultured Saprospiraceae bacterium
CGCGAAACCTCACCGCCTGATTGACCCATACTGCAATACAATCACCTGCACCGACCTCGCGGGAAACTCCGCAACGAGCACTCCTCCCTCGATATCATAGCTGGTCTCCCTCGGGGTGATTACCCCAGGGTTATTCATCCGGTTAAACGCCAGATCCGCATTGGAAGACAGCACCGTACCCCGGGCCTGAAATTTATCCGGAGGAAGCCCATCGATCCGGATTTCGATTTTCTGTGTTTTGCGTGCAATATTGACCAGCTTGACGATGACCTGGTTTTGATTTTTATCGAGGACCGCTGAAGCATAGATGCTGTCCTGTCCGGCAACTACCGAATCCTTTACGGTAACGGGGATCACATGGCTTCCCCGGTTGGTTGAAAAGAGCTTTTGCACATAATAATTCGGAGTGGGCATGGTACGAAGATTGTCAAACCAGATCAGGTCGGGCCTCCACTGCCAGGCCTCTACATGTGCGAGCAGGGGTGCATAGGAACACATGCGTACGAGATCGGCATTCCGCTCCAGACCGGTCATGAAGGCGGCTTCGGCCAGGGCGCTTTGCCAGGTGTTGCGCGATTCCGGCTGGGCATCCTCTTTGTCGTGGGCTGCGTATTCTCCCGCAAAGACCTTGGGCCTGTTGCGGTCGTATTGGTCGTAGCGGCGGGCATTGGCAAAAAACCACGCTGGTGGCAGATAATAATGTTCGTCCACGAAGCCGGCTTTGGAATCCTTGAGCTGCGACCAGGCATAATCAAAAAGATTTCCCTGGGCAGAAGGACCCGAACTGGAAACGAGCTGAATATCCGGGTATTTAGTTTTCAGGGCTTGTTCAAATTTTCCATACCGTTCGAAATACTGTTCGTCCCATTGTTCGTTTCCGACCCCAATCATTTTCAGGTTGAAGGGTGCAGGATGTCCCATGTCTGCCCGGAGTTTGCCCCATTTGGTTTGTACGGTACCGTTGGCAAATTCAATGAGGTCGAGGGCATCCTGGATATAAGGTCCGAGATCTTCCAGGGCGGCTACTTCACCGCTGTTGAACTGGCAGGCCATGCCGCAATTGAGGATGGGCAGGGGTTCGGCCCCCAGGTCTTCGGACAGCTGGAAATATTCGTAAAAGCCGAGGCCAAAGGATTGGTAATAATCCGGCGCAGCCCTTCTTGGGAATTCCATATTCCATCTGTTGATTAGCAATTCCCTCTCCTGTTTTGGGCCTACGGTTTTTTTCCATTGATACCGGCTGGCCAGGGTGTGGCCTTCCACGATGCAGCCGCCGGGGAAGCGGACAAAACCCGGCTTTAAACTATCAAGCATGGCTACCAGGTCGGCCCTTAATCCGCCAGGCCTGTTTTTGTAGGTATCGACCGGGAAAAGGGAAATATTATCGATTTCAATCACTCCTTTACCCAGGAAGGCTATTTTCAGAACGCCCTTTGATTCCATGTCCGATGCAGTCAGGACAAGGTCGTAATTGGCCCAGCCGCCCTTGAGATTGGTGATCTCACCCCGGGCCAGGGATTGCCCCGATTCACGAAGGACTTCCACCCGCATCCGGAGATTCCCGCTGATGGCCTTGACCCTAATGAAAAAAGTGTATCCTGCATTTTTATGCAAACCGATTCCACGAAAACCTTCATTGACGATATTATAAACTGAACTGTCCGAAGATTTGGTAATCCGCACATAGCGGCTATTTCCGTTTTTTACGACTGCCTGGTTGACCACCAGGACTTTGTCTTTAAAATCCGGTTTATTCACCTTCCATCCAGAGAAAGGCAAGGGAAACTGGAAAGAACCGTTTTTGACCAGTTCAGCATAAAGCCCTCCGTCAGCAGCAAAATTGATGTCCTCGAAAAAGATACCCCACATCTGGGGGGAGACCGTGGAGCGGATCTCGTTGGGTTTGACCTTTAGCTCAATCTGGGCTTTAACAGGACCGAACCCCCATGGTAGTACAACCACAAACAAAAAAGGTATACACAGGTTGAATTTCATTTCACTTGAACGTTTTGCCGAATGAAATTAAGGATATTACCGGAGGGTTTATGCCCGGAACATTTCAGGCTCCTTTCAGCCCAGAATGAGATGAAATGGACCAAAACCTTTTGAGGATTGGTATTTATCGGCAGGCTGGTTATTGAATTCTCCTGTTCAGGGTAAAACTGAAATCTTCATTTCCTATTAAGGGTTCGTTATTCTTGTTGAGAAAGAATAACACGTTTTCATCTCCGGCAAGGAATGAAATGGGTTCATCGGGTTTGTCGGAGTCAAGCCGGTAGATCACAGCATCCGGATTGGATTTAATTCCATTAAGTATGGTCCAGCTGCCCGATACATCACGGGGTTCATTGTCCACTACTTTGCGGATGGTATATGTCGTGGGCTTGTGGCTTATGGAGTCCCTGTGGAGGATTAATCTCCATTTTAATTTGAAACAGGAAGAGCTTGCATGCATTTCCGGGTGTTCAGCAGCAATCTCGCGGCAGGGTGTTCGGCCGTCAAAAACGACCTCAAACGAAGGTTCTTTGGTTTGATTGAAAGGATTTGAAAACGCGGTTTGTCCGGTCAGGGGAATGGGATGTTTCCGGTTAAGCGAATAACTCCAACCCCCATTTCCGATCATCAATTTGCCTTGCGGGGTCAGAAGATGAAAAAGATTATCATTAAGTTTTACCATTGAAATTTCGGAAGGCAGGGATTCGCTTTTAAGCAGATAAGTTTCCACATCCATGGTTTTGGCGACTTGATACTTGCCCTTAAATTCAAGTTTTTTTCCTCCGCCCATAAAGCCCAGGGTATTGGGTTTTGATTCTCCAAAGATAAGTTCCAACACAAAGGTATTCTGGCCTGAGCCTGCAGGACCCAAAGCAAGATTCCACCTGATAAAATCGGTTTTTGTATCCGGGGGTATGGCCAGTAAAGATTTGATCAGGTCATCGCCGGGGGTACTGCCAACCAGAATGAATTCAGTGGAACGTTTCGTTGCCGAACAGGAAGCCGGACCCCAAACCAACATCAAAAGCAGGGAATAATAAGATAAGGATTTTAATGAGGTCATCTCATAAAGATAAAGGTACTTGATCGCACCTGTCAATCCGGCCGTAAAAGTTTCAAAAGACGGCAGCCTTTAATGTAGAAATAATGGTTACTTTTTCAATCCCTTCAAATAGGCAATGCTCTGAGGTACCTGGCTCAGAATATTATTACTCTCGTCTTCGATGAAAAAGTGTTTGATCCCGATTTTATTGGCTTGCCGGATGATGCCGGGGATATCAATTTCCCCGGTGCCCAGGGCCACATCGTTTTCGGTGGAAGTGCCGCCGGTAAGGTCTTTTTTAACTCCTTTTTTGAGGTCCTTGAGGTGGATGAGTTTCCAGCGGTCTTTGTATTTTTTCAACAGTTTGACCGGATCGCCGCCTCCAAACTGGGTCCAGAGGACGTCCATTTCAAAAGAAACATATTCGGGATTGGTGTTTTTAATGATATAATCCATTAAAGTGCCTTTTTCATGCGGCCAGAATTCATACCCATGCACATGGTAACAAAAGGTAATGCCTTGTTCTTTGAGTATTTTGCCGGCGGCATTAAAGTCCTCTACGGCTTTTTTGGCATTTTCAAAATTGAAGGCGCCGTTTTTATGCGGGATCCAGGCGCACATCACATATTTGGCGCCCAGGGCCTTGGCGCGGGTAGCCACTTCCAGGGGATTTTTAACCAGCTGTTCGTAGCCGGCGCCGGTCGAAGGGATGCTGATCCCCCTGGCTTCGCAGAGTTTTCTGAAATCTTCCGGGGCGATGCGGCCACCGCTGCCTTCGATCTCGGTGAATCCCATCATGGCGATGGTATCCAGCGTTTTTTCAATGCTGTTGGGAAAACTGCGGCGGAAAGTAAAAGCCTGAATGCCGAAGGGGGCGGTATACAGGGGTTTCTGTGCATTGGAATCGGCAGTAAAGAACAGGAGTGCAAAAAAATATACAAATGGTTTCATCTTAAAAGGATTAAAAGGATAAAAATATGATACTTAATCGAGGCAAGAAGATGCTATGGTTTTTATTTTGCCGAATATACTCCCCAAACGGTCGAATGGCCATTGTTCGATAAGATTTACCCTGGGTACATTTGCAGGTTCATTCTTCAAGGCATTCGATGAAATTAAAGAAGGTCGCATTATTTTCTCAATTCTTCTTTTTGCTGCTTCCTTTTGGTGCATTGGGGCAGACAGCAAAAATTGCCCAGATCAAAGGCCGGATCATCGATTCGGTGAGCGGGCAGGCCCTTTGTTTTGCAAGCATCCAGGTGCTCTCGGCGGCAGACAGCATTATGGTTAATGGAGATTTAACTGCCGACAATGGCCATTTTGTCATTTCGGCACCTTTTGGTGAATATTTTTTGCGATTGGATTATATGGGTTTTCACAGCAAGGCCACTCCTTCCTTTTTATTATCAAAAGAACATCCCCGGATCGACCTGGGGACCATCCCTATGATTCCCCTGATCAATACCCTGGATGAGGTAGTGGTGCAGGCAGAGAAAAGTTCAATGCAACTGTCCCTGGACCGGAAAATATTTAATGTGGGCAAGGACCTGGCCAATGCAGGAGGGTCTGCTTCTGATATCCTGACCAATATTCCATCCGTATCGGTGGACGCTGAGGGAGGAGTTAAACTAAGGGGAAGCGATAATGTCCGGATCCTGATTGATGGAAAGCCATCCGGCCTGGTCAGCATTAAAGGGGGCAGCGGCCTCCAGCAATTGCAGGCCAACCTGGTGGAGCGGGTGGAAATCATCACCAACCCCTCGGCCCGGTACGAAGCGGAAGGCATGGCCGGGATCATCAATATAATTTTGAAAAAGGACCGCAGCCAGGGTTTTAACGGCTCCGTGGATCTGATCACCGGAAACCCGGCCAATTTCGGCCTGGCTGCCAATTTTAATTACCGCCGGAACAAACTTAATTTTTTTATCAATTACGGCATCTCCTATCGCGAACAATTGATCCGGAGTTCCCTTTATCAGGAAGTCTTTGGGGATACGACCCGTTTACTCGAGCAAACCAACCGGGGCGCCTTTACCGGATTTAACAACAATATCAGGGGAGGCCTCGATTATTTTTTTTCCGAAAAAAGCATACTGACCGCTGCATACCTTTACCGGCGAAGCCAGGGAAACCGACTCCTTAATATCCAGTACCTGGATTACCGGGACAACCTGGCCGGCAATCCAAGCCTCAGCAAAAGGCAACAGGATGAGGATGAGATAGAGCCCAATTCTGAAATTTCGATCAATTATAAAAAATCCTTTAACCAGAAAGGGCATGAACTGATAGCCGAAGTGAAATACATCGATTATTGGGAAAACTCCGACCAAACCTACGGGCAACAATTTTTTCAATCCGATGGCACGGAAGAGATCAACCGCAACCTCGTCCAGAAGTCGGTTAACGACGAATTCGAGAAACAATATTTATTGCAGTTGGACTATACCCGGCCCCTTTCCAGGGAAGGAAAAATGGAAGCCGGGCTGAGAAGCAGTTTTCGTGACATGGTCAATGATTATCTGGTAAGCCAGAAAACGGCAACAGGATCCTTTGTCCCGTTGCCTGGCCTGGATAATATCTTTCTTTACGACGAAAACATCCATGCGGCCTATGGGATTTTGGGCAATAAAAGCGGCCGGTTTTCTTACCAGGCCGGGCTGCGTGCGGAATGGACCGACGTTAAAACCACCCTACGCGAAACGAACCAGGTGAATCCCCGCGACTATGTCAACCTGTTCCCAAGTGTTCACCTGACGCTGAGCCTGCCCCGGGAAAATGCCTTGCAATGGAGTTACAGCCGACGCGTAAGGCGGCCATTTTACAACGATCTGAGTCCTTATGTGACTTTTTCGGACGCCCGTAATTTTTTCAGCGGCAATCCCGATCTTAATCCGGAATTCAGCAATGCGCTGGAACTGGGGCATATTAAAACCTTTGAAAAGGGTTCCCTGACTTCGTCCATTTATTACCGCAGTACGCGGGACCGGATCGAACGGATTCGGCGCGTGGATGAATCCGGCAATTCGGTCACCCGTACGGAGAATTTATTATCTGAACATGCGCTGGGTGTGGAATTCACCAGCGGCTATTCTCCAAGGCCCTGGTGGAAACTGGATTTCAACTTCAACTATTTTTATGCGGATATCGACGGCACCAATATCCTGAAGGATTACCACGCCTATACCTATAGCTGGTTTGCCCGCCAGACTTCCCGGTTTACTCTTCCCCGCGGCCTGGATATCCAGTTGCGCACCAATTACGAAGCGCCTCAACGCACCGCCCAGGGCAAACGCAGGTCCCTCTATTATGCAGACCTGTCCATCAGCAAAGATGTCTGGAAAGACAAAGGCACGCTCAACCTGAGCATCCTGGATGTCTTCAACAGCCGTCGGATGCGAACCATCAGTGAAGGCCCCAATTTTTATACGGAGGGGAATGCAAGGATGCGGGTCCGCCAGGTGAACTTATCACTGAGCTATAGAATCAGGCAGACAAAGTCAAATAAGCCCAGGAGAATGGAAGGGGAGGAAGGGTAAAAGATTAAACCTTTTATTTTGGGGTTTGGAAGAATGCGTGAGAAAATTCAATTTGTTCAATAAATCCGGAAAAGACAATAAATTTGGTCTAAATCCTTTTTAACATGCGGGTTTGGTTTTTGTTCTTATGCCTGACCAATCCCATTTTTTTTTGGTGCCAGTCAAATCCGAAAATCAACCATTGGACCGTTCTTGATGGATTGGCAGATGGCAACATTCATGAAATATTTAAGGATTCCTATGGTTTTCTCTGGATTGCAACAGACAATGGGCTCAACCGGTTTGACGGCACGACCTTTAGGCACTATATTCACCAGTTGGAAGTTGAAAATGGGTTTCGTGGAAGTGAAGTGCTTGGGATTGCCGAGGATAACCGGCACCGCATCTGGATCGGTACGGAGGAAGGTCTGAATGTATATTTTCACCAGGAGGATTCCTTCCACCATATTCCCACTCCCCGGTCTAACCCAAACCTGGCTTCCTATTCCATACCGCTTGCAGTGGCGGGAGACGAAATCATATGTTGGGAAATTACCAACCATATTGTGGCTTATGATGCGGAGACCCTTAAACGGCGCATCCTGTATATAAATATGCCCTGGCCCGCATTGAGATACTATTGGCTCAATCAAAATGCTTTCCAAAAAGGAGCGAATAAACTCTGGGTGCCCCTGAATAATTATATTCTTGAAATGGACCTGTCCCAAAAGCGGGTGGACAGCTTAAAACTACCCCCGGAAGCCGGAGTCTGCCAGTCCATTCTAAAACTGGAAAAGGATTTGTTGCTGGGGTGCACCGGGGGATTATTCAAATTCAATTTCGAAACCGGTAAAACAGAGGCCGTGACCTGGGCCGGACCCCTGAGGAACAAACAAATCAACGCACTGAATGTGTCAGGCAAGGGGGATATATGGATCGGCACGGAGGATGAGGGCCTTTATTTTTTTAACTCAAAGAAACAAAAATTTGCCATTCATGTACATGACCCCAATAAGCCAAATTCCATTTCCTCGAATTCAGTTTATTCATTATATGCGGATGATCATGATATTTTATGGGCTGCAACTGGAAAAAAGGCGTTGGACCAGGTGTTCCCTTATGAACAGGCCATCGATCATTTTAGGATCTATGCATCCAATAAGATAAGCCTGGGGTCGGTTCAGTGTTTTGCGGAAGACTTTAATCAAAACATTTGGGTCGGAACCAATGGTTTGGGCATACATATTTTTAATCCGGAACTGGGCAAAACAGTTAATGTCATAACCCCGGGAGGCGGCTTGTCAAACAATATCCGTTCAATAAAAATGAATAAGAGGGGAAACAAAGCGTGGATTGGAACGGCCTCGGGGATGTGCAAAATGAGCCTTCCAGATCAGTTGGTGACGCGGATTTTATTTTATGATGGTGAAGCATCCCGTTCCATGGAATCGCCGCTCATCCGCCATATGCAGGTCCAGGACGACTCTACCTGGCTGGTTGCCACCAACAAAGGGGTTTTTTCCCTTGCTTTTGAGGACGACACGGCAAGAAGATTACCCCATTTGAAGGAAGATGTTTTTTTTATTGGTAAAAACAGGAATGTCTACTCCTTTAGTTTCTGGGATTATGATCCGGTACTTTACAGATTGCAAAAAGGCAAATGGGAAAAGGGGGAATTTCCATTTTCCGACATAACGGTAGGTATTCTGATGCCGGGGAAGCCGGAGAATATCTATTGGATCGGAACCGACAAAGGTCTGATCAAGACGGACTCCACGTTTAAAAGAACCGAACAATTCAACAAAAAACATGGATTGCCGGACAACAGAATATGGGGATTGCAACACGATGCCCAAGGTCACCTATGGATCACCACCAACCGGGGAATCGCCAGGTATAATTATTCAAAAAACCGCCTTTCCAGTTTTGGCTTGCCGGACGGCATCCAGGGCCTGGAGTACAATCCGAACGCATATCTTCTTGCCGGTGACGGCACCTTGTACCTGGGCGGGAAAAATGGTTTTGACCGCATTAAAACCGGTCTGATCCGGGAATTGGATCGGGATCCCGGTCTGAATTTATATGCCCTTCGTATACAAGGACCCTATGAAGGATCGCTTAAAGAGAAAAGAATAATACTTAAACACGACCAAAACAATTTTTCCATTGAGGCAACCGTCATTGACTATTTCAATCCCCAAAAGTCTAAAGTCAGGTTCAGACTGGAACCCGTAGAGAAAGAATGGCAAATTGAAAATGCGCCCTATACGATTCGCTATGCGGGTTTGTCGCCCGGAAAATATACGCTGCTCACTTCAGCCAATAATCACCGTGATGAAATCAATGAAAAGGGCCATAAAATTGAATTTCTTATCCTTTCTCCTTTCTGGAGGCGGGCATGGTTTGTAGCATGCTGTTCCTTGCTGTTGGCCGGGGGGTTGTATCAGATATACCATTACCGCCTGAACCAGGTGAAAAAGATTTATGAAGTCAGAACAAAAATTTCACAGGACCTGCACGATGAGGTGGGATCTGCCTTAAGCGGGATCTCCCTGTACAGCCATTTGGTGAAAGAACAGTTAAACACCCAACCACCCGGTCAGGTTCAAAAATCCATTGACCTCATACAGCATTCCGCCCTGGAAATGATCCATAAGCTTAACGACATCGTCTGGTTTGTCAATCCGGAACAGGATTCCTTGCTTAAATTACTGGAAAGGCTGGAAGAATATGCCCGCACCATGACGTCGGCAAAGAATATCCGGTTCCGGATTCAATTGCCCGAGGGACTGGATGATCACAAATTGCCGATTCAATTCCGAAGAAATATTTATTTGATTTGCAAGGAGGCCCTGAACAACGCGGTAAAATACAGTCAGGCGGTCGCATTGGAATTGACCGTGAAGATCAAAGAAAAAAATCTTGAATTCGAAATACACGACCATGGAACCGGCTTTGATCCTTTGATGGCCAGGAGGGGTAATGGATTAGTCAATATGAGGAAAAGGGCGGAAGAAATTGGCGCCAGGCTGAATTTGCAGTCCGCGAAAAACGAAGGAACATCCGTATTGCTTCAATTAAAAATCACCTGATGGGGTATTGAAAAGATCCCGGATTATCTCCAATTTCAACTCTCCTTGGAAATACGCGTAGCCATATTCGAAGACAACAAACTGGTGCGGGACGCCCTGGCGGCCATTCTGAACGGGACCAAAGGTTATCTTTGCTGCGGTTCATTTGCCAACGGAGACCAGTGGGATATCCACATACAGGTTTCGAGGCCGGATGTGGTCTTGATGGATATTGAAATGCCCGGTTTGAACGGCATCGAACTCACCCAAAAAATAAAACTGAAATATCCGGATATCAAGATCCTTATCCAGACGGTTTTTGCCGATAACGACAAGATCTTCAAAGCGCTCTGTGCCGGCGCATCCGGATACATTCTCAAAAACGATGCCCCACATAAATACCTAGAAGCCATCAACGAAATATTCAATGGCGGGGCACCGATGAGTTCGACGATTGCCAGGAAAGTCATGGGCTTTTTCACTTCCAAAAACATCATTCTGGTCCAGCCGGAAAACCAGGATTACCGGCTCAGCGACCGAGAAAAAGAAATCCTGCGTATGATGGTTGATGGTCAGGATTTCAGCCAGATCGCCCAAAAGGCTTTTATTAGTTACGAAACAGTCCGAACACATGTCAAAAGGATTTATAAAAAACTGCATGTGGCCTGCCGGACAGAGGCCATTTTGAAGGCGGTTCAACAGGGGATATTCTGATTTGCTGCATGGATAGGCAGACCTGACTCTTTACACCTTCGTTTACCAAATCGTCTAAATTGCCATATTTTAAGTTTTTCAGCCTTCCGGAAGCAGGCTAAAAGCGGAATGCAACGTGTAAAATTGATTATTTAAGGGACAATTGATTCAATGGCTACACTTCATATATGATCAATACCACCGACCAGGGAATGGTCAAAATTACCCCAATGAGGTATTCTATGAAAATGTACCAATCCATAAATTTATTCTGTTCAAAACTTTATCTAACAGAAATCACAATACCGCCACTATAAAACTCTAATTTATTAATAAAAAAATTAATTTATGAAAAGATCATTTTTTATCCCCGCTATCCTCATGGTCATCATGCTTGCCTGTTCCAAAGACGCCGTCGACAGCGATTCTCAGGCCCTGGAACAACGCGGCAACGACAACCACAAAATCTGGAAACTGGAAAAGGCGGGTCAAGATTGGAATTATATGCTTACCAATGGCTTTCAAAGCACCGGATTCAATTTTGTTGAGTATGTATATGGTTGTTCAAGACCGTTTGGAAGGGTAAAATCAGGCCATTTGTATGTTGAAGAGAATGATGTGACTTACTGGGACATCAGTTTCACCAATACTTATAATGACAATTTCAAAGTGGAGACGGAGCAATCTGTAGTAAACGGAGATGAAGTGGTGCGTACATTTTTATATGATTCTGATCATAAGTGGATTGGTATTCAAACTGAAGTCAATGGTGAGATTATTGAAGATGAATTAGAAATAGGGCCAGGAGGCCAGGTAAGAAGCTATACGAGCGGCGGGGTAAGGACAGAATACGTATGGAAAGCGAACAATGTAACTATGGTCAAAACCTATATCCTGCCGGTTGAAGCACAATCTACAATTGAAAAGTCACTGGGGTACCATCAATTGGGCTTTAATAAAGCTTCCAGAAATTCTGCACAAAAACAAATAAAAAGATCGATGAACCACTTCATGATATCTAACAATAATAAAGGTTCGTTCAGGAGTAAAAACTCAGTAGATGAGTGGATTTTGGTTTTTGTTGAAGAACAAAAGGTCGATCTTAAGGTGGTTCAACCCTATTCTTCCGTTGCAGCAGCTTATCCGGGCACCTGCGTAGATGGAGGCTATTTAAATTTACCTAAAAACCTGATAATAAATTGGCAGGGTTATCCGGTCAATGAAGATGGTTCGTATGGAGAGGTCGCCTACTGGATTAAATACAATTCCTATAAAGTAAAAGACAATCTTCCTCAGAAAGGAACCTATTCCGCTTTTTATGCAGACTATGAGCTGGATGAAGACGGAAATTATCTGGATTCCAACGAACAGGGGACTATTTATTGGAAATATGTATCCGGATGCAATGAAATGAGCCATTGACAGACTGGCTGGAAAAGATACAAACCAAACAACCAAGCATATTTCAGACGAGAGCATTACGAGAACACTTGGAATGTGTGCCTTCGTTATAAAACATTGGAGCCATGGTTCCGGCAGCCCCGGGTTCATCCCTTAATCCTCAGGATAACCTGAAGGGGATTTTCCTGATCAAGGGGGGCTGCCCGAGGGCCACGAGGAGTTGAAGATCCTAAAGGACCAGTATATTTTATTATCTTCAATTCAACAAAACCATTGACTCCAATGAAAGGAAAATACATCGCCTCGCTGGCGCTTTGGTACGGGTTCTCCCTGTCAGCCCAATCCAACTGGGCCGCGGAAAAATGCCTGGAACTGAAAAACATCACTGCGGTCTCCGCGTCTCCCGATGGCTCCAAAGTATTGTATGCAGTGCGTGAAGCAATAATGACCGCCGACCGCAGTGAATACATCAACCAGGTCTGGATGACAGATGTCAAAAGCGGGAAACAAATTCAATTGACCCGGGGAGATAAAAATTCAGGCCAGCCGGCATGGAGCCCCGATGGCCAATGGATCAGTTTTGTTTCCAACCGGGATGGGAAAAACAATCTTTATTTATTGCCGGTAGCCGGTGGGGAGGCCGAAAAGGTTACGGATGTAAAGTCCGGGATTGGCATTTACAAATGGAGCCCCGATGGCCGTTCAGTGGCCTGTATCCTGGCAGACTCCGCGACCCGGGAGGATGAAAAAAAAATAAAAGCCAAAGAAGACTGGTATTACAAGGATGAAAATATAAAACAAAACCGTCTCTACATCCTGAAACTGGATCTCAAAGATTCGGCCGGAGCCAGGGTAATGAAAAAACTGACCGAACAGCATTTTAATGTCAACGCCTTTGACTGGAGCCCGGATGGAAAACTAATTGCCTTCAGCCATGGGAAAAGCCCCGAAGTCAACGACAATGTATACAGCGATATATCCATGGTAAACGTAGAGACCGGCGAACTAAAAAAGATAGCGGCTACAGGAGCCGGAGAAAACAATCCATTATTTAGCCCGGACGGGAAGCAGTTGGCCTACGCCAGCACCACTGATCCCGTGGACTGGTCCGGCCCTGAACATATCCGGATTGTTTCCTTGTCAGACGGAAAGAACTGGAAACTCAAAACCTCACCGGATGAAAATGCTTCCCTGATCGGCTGGACAGGAGACGGCCAGTCAGTCATAATCAGTGAGTCAAATAAAACCATGAATTCAGTCTACCTCCTTTCTGTGGATGGAAAGTCTTTAAAAGAATGGAATGCAGGCAGTCATATGTACTTAAGTACTGCAAACCTCAATAAAAAAGGAGACCATCTGGCCTTTGTGCTACAGAATACCAATACCCTGCCCCAGGCCTATGTCAGCGGCATCCAGGAGTACAAACCTGTGCTGGTTTCCAGCATCAATGAGCCCTGGACGTCCAAATCTTTGCCGAGAACCGAGGTGGTTCGCTGGAAGTCAAAAGACGGCAAAGAGATTGAAGGCCTGCTTACTTATCCGTTGAATTACAGGGCCGGTCAAAAAGTGCCTTTTCTTTTAAACGTACACGGTGGGCCGGCGGGTGTTTTTCAACAGACCTGTATAGCTTCTAATCAATCGGTATATCCATTGGCGGCCTTGGCTGAAAATGGTTTTGCGATCCTGAGGCCAAATCCCCGTGGATCCTCAGGTTATGGAGCGGATTTTCGAATGGCCAACAGGAAGGACTGGGGTGGTATGGATTATGAAGATCTCATGGCCGGAGTCGATGAAGTGATCCGGATGGGCCTGGCCGATACCTCCCGAATGGGTGTAATGGGCTGGAGTTATGGTGGATTTATGAGCAGTTGGATCGTTGGCCATACCCACCGGTTTAAGGCAGCCAGTATCGGGGCCCCGGTGGTGGATCTTGCGCATCAAAATCTGACCGATGATATTGAAGGCTTTTTACCATCCTATTTTAAATCGGATCCCTGGAATGACTGGAGCCTTTATGATGCCCATTCTCCGCTCCGGTTTGTGCAAAATGTAAAGACGCCCGTCCTGCTTCAACACGGAGAGGCCGATCAACGCGTACCATTCAGCAACGCAGTGATGTTTTACAATGCCTTGCGCAGACGGGACGTGCCGGTCCGCCTGCTGGCCCTGCCCCGGCAACCGCACGGGCCCCAGGAGCCGAAAATGGTTCTGAAGACCTTACAGAGTAATGCGGAGTGGTTTGATCAGTATTTATTGAATAGGAAGTCGTAGAGGGTGGTTGGTGACAGGCCCTGAAACCCACTAATTAACTGGACGGGCCTTAACCATTTTAGTTTATACCCTAACTTTAAAAGATGCCATCTTTTGAATCTTTGTATGCCAAATCACCCTTTAACCAGACAACCTTTTGAACCCGGAGGGGTCGAAAACGATTAACCGGAGGCGCAGCCTCCGGGGTTAACCCCTTGTATCACGCGACCCCGAAGTGGGTCGAATAGGATTACCTTTGTAGGACCCAAACACGTTGCATGAAAAAATACATCGCTTTCCTGTTTTCCATCCTCCTTGGTCAGCTTGCTTTCGCCCAAAGCCTCACCAAAGACGAGCGAAAGGAAGCCCTTGAATTTATCGATTGGACCACTAAAGAATTAAAAAAGAGCCTGAAGGGCTTGTCCACTGCGCAGTTGAATTTCCATCCTGCCCCGGACGCCTGGTCACCGCTGGAATGTTTATACCATATCGCGTATTCTGAAAAAGCCCTGAGAGCTTCCCTCGATATGGCCCTCCAGGCCCCGGCCGACTCCGCCACCAAAGCGCGGTTGACGACCACCGACCTCCAGGTCAAAAACAACATCATGGACCGGAGCAGCAAATTCAAAACCGCCACTCCATTTGAACCCCTCAATACGGGCTTTAAATCCTTTGACGAAGCCTGGGCGGTTTTTGAAGAAAACAGGAAGTCCCTGGTGGACCTGATCAAAAATACCGAACTTGATTTTCGCAACCACATCGTTAGCCGGGCTTTTGGCAGGATGGACGCTTACCAGTTTGTGCTGTTCATTGCCGGGCATTCCAACCGGCATACCCAGCAGATTGAAGAAGCCAAGGGGATTGCGGGGTATCCTAAGAAGTAGTTTGAAGGGGGGTTCCTGAAATTTCGGAATTCGGTATTGCTTAAATAAAAACAAAATGAAAAAATACCTGATAACTATCCTGTTTTGCATGATGGCAACCCTTTTCCTGTTTGCTCAATCACAACCGCAAACCTCAGCCCGTTTCCAAGCCACCTGGGAATCCCTGAATAACTATAAAGTGCCGGACTGGGTGCAGGATGCCAAATTCGGGGTGTTTATTCATTGGGGTGTCTATTCGGTACCGGCCTTTGGCAATGAATGGTATCCCAGAAATATGTACAGAAAAGAGACCAAAGAATACCGGCATCATTTAAATACGTATGGACCACTTGATCAGTTTGGTTATAAGGATTTTATTCCCTTGTTTAAAGCGGAGAAATTTAATGCGGAGGCCTGGGTAGATTTATTTGTAAAATCCGGTTTTAAATATATTGTTCCCGTGGCGGAACACCACGATGGTTTTTGTATGTATAAATCGGCCCTGACCAAATGGAACGCCGCGGAAATGGGCCCGAAAAAAGATATTGTGGGAGAGTTGGCCAAGGCAGCGCGTAAAGCAGGGCTGGTATTTGGAGTCTCTTCCCACCGCATTGAACACTGGTGGTATTTCAACGCCGGGAAAAAATATCCCTCTGATGTTCTGAACGGTCAGTTTGATGATTTTTACGGCCCGGCCCGGGAAAATCATGAAACCATGTCCCCCGAGTTCATGAATGACTGGCTTCTGCGCAATATCGAACTGGTAAACAATTACCAGCCGCAGTTATTCTGGTTTGACTGGTGGATTGAACAGCCCGCTCTCGAACCTTATCGTAAAAGCTTTGCATCCTTTTATTACAACAAAGGGCTGGAATGGAACAAAGGGGTGGTCATCAACTTTAAAAATGAGTCTTTTCCGGGCAATTCAGCGGTGCTGGACATTGAAAGGGGCAAGCTTAAAGATATCCGTGAACAACCCTGGCAAACCGACGATGCCATTGGTTACAAATCCTGGGGATACATCACCAACGACAGTTTTAAGTCGGTCAAATACCTGGTTAACAACCTGGCTGATATTGTGAGTAAAAACGGCCACCTATTATTAAACATTGGACCCCGGTCGGATGGCACTATCCCTGAGGAGCAACAGTCGATTTTACGGGGTGTGGGAGACTGGTTAAAAATAAACGGGGAAGCCATCTATGGTACCCGCCCCTGGAAGGTATTTGGCGAAGGGCCTACCCAGATTGCCGGCGGATCCTTCAGTGACGCAAAGGACAAGCCTTTTACTGCGGAAGACATCCGGTACACAACCCGGGGAGAAATACTCTATGCCATTGCGTTGGATAAACCGGTTCGTCCCCTGAATATGAAACAGCTTGCCCTGGGCAAGGTCAATAAAATAAAATCCATTGAATTATTGGGCAGCATGCTTGCAGTGAACTGGACGCAGGCTCAGGAAGGCCTGATGATTCAGCCGGCCAGTTCTTATCCGGTCGATCATGCCGTAGTGTATAAAATGCAGTTTGATTAACAAGGGGCGTTAAATAAAAAAGCCGCTCCATCACGGAAGCGGCTTTAGTTGTTCGAAAAGGGTAATTATTTATTTACAATGATTTCCGCTCCGAGCGCCTGGGCTCCATCTGCGGTCAGAAATCCTTTGGCAAACACGGTATAGATTTTACCGGCCTGCAGGTTGATGGGATCAAGATCCAGGGCCACGGTCTGCGTGCCGGCTACCCGGACTTCGAGATCATAAGTGCCTGCATCGAGTGGAGTGAAGGCAGTGCCCACCTTGAAAGGGGTGTTTGGAAAAACCACCGCGCCGCCATCCACAGCGATATCTACAGCCGGAGCATTGGGCGAAAGATGGATAAAACGGACATGAGCCTTGCCGGATGCAGGAGTGCTCAGTTCATCGGCCACCACGACAGCTGAAATCTTCGACACGGAGTCAATAGCAAACACGCTGTAGCTCTTGTCTTGTTCCAGGGTCACATTGGCATTGATCACAGTAGTAGGGGTCCCCGCAACGTTTATTTTGAAGTTGCGGGAGCCTGCGTTCACTTTCAGGTATCCGGTGTTCTGCGGATAGGTAAGGGCGGATGTATTTTGTTTTACATCATCCACCAGGAGGTCGACTCCCGGAGCGTCAGGGGAAGCATGAATGACCAGGACATTTGCCTGTGCAATGTCCTCGTCTTTCGAACAGGAGGATAATAAAACAGCTGCCGTCAATAATATGGCCGGAGCAAAAGCCAGGATACGATTTTTCATGATCTGAAGTTTTTGTGTTATTTGATCAATCAAACGGAGTATCTGGTGTTTTGTTTAACTTTTAAACAAAAAAGTTAAACAAAATATTGAAATTTAACTTTTGTCCTAAATTGAGAAGGCAAAAAGGCAAACCTCAAATTTGTATCAAGTAATTGATTTACAGCTTTTTGAATAAATTTAAACTTCAATACGTTCTTCAAAGCCTTCCAGTTCAATGGAAAGGGCTAAGTCATTTTTTCTGGGGTATATGGATGTTTATTTCCAACATGAAGCCATTCATCAGTCTGGGGCTAAAGCCCCAATTCTCATTAGATATTGGTAAGGCGTTTCCGCCTGCCCAAAGCGGACTCGCTTACTTAATCATTTAGGTAAAGAAAAAGCCAACAGGTATCCGGAGGGGTTTTCTTTATCCCCGGCGACGGAAGTGACGATATATTGTTTTCCCTGGCTCCAATAGGTACTCGGAGTAGCGTTGGCTATGCCCGGGAGGTCGATTTCCCACAACAACTTTCCATTGTCTTTATCAAAGGCCCGGAATTTTTTGTCGTGAGTACTCCCGAGCATGACCAGTCCACCGCCTGTGATAATAGGCCCACCATAACCTTCCGATCCTGTGATAGGTTCTCCGGGTTTCTGATATTCGGGGTGGTTACCCACCGGGACCTTCCAGGCATATTCTCCGGTATTAAGGTCGATGGCATTCAGTTCACCCCAGGGGGGCTTGATAGCAGGGCGGCCTTCCGGATCCCTGAAATGTCCATAAGCGGTAATGTTGAGATAAAGGGCTGCCGTATCCGGGGCTTCCTGTTTTGTGGCAGTATCCCTGGCGGCTAATTTATTCTCCCGGATTTCGAGTAAATAGGATTCCTTCCGGGAGATCCGGTCCGCTTTATCATATAAATAGGCGATGATCGCATCTTCATTGCCTTTCAACACGGCAGCAAATCCCGGCATCCTTCCGCTGCCCTTTGTTATTTTGGTTAGGGCGGTTTCACGGTCCATCCGGGCAGACAGTCCGATTAACGAAGGGAAATTCGGTTCATCCCCATTTTTATCTCTGCCATGGCAGGCAGCGCAATGCTTGGTATAAAGCGTCATGCCCTGATTGTACCTGGACTTTGAACCCGTTGTTTTTTCACTTTCAATTTTCTGGAGCAGATCGATTTCCGGGGAATCCGATGATTTTATATAAAGAATCCCCGTGGTCGGATCGAAGGCTCCCCCGCCCCAATTAGATCCTCCCCTTGTACCCGGCAACATCAGCGTGCCCCGGGTATCCGGCGGGGTAAACAATCCTTCATAACGAAAGCCCCTGAATCTTTTCAACAAGCTGTCATAAGAAGCAGGTGAGTGGTACATCAAGTCCGCTTCGGTCATCGACTGCCTTGAATAAGGTATGGGTTTTAAAGGGAAAGGCTGGGTGGGCCAGGCCTCCTCGCCAGGCACTAAAGAAGGAGGGACCGGCCTTTCTTCAATAGGGAAAATGGGCTTCCCGGTTTCACGGTCAAATACAAACAGGAAGCCGGATTTGGTCGTTTGAGCCACCGCATCCACTTTTTTCCCGTCTTTTATAAGGGTCACCAGGTTTGGTGGTGCGGGCAGGTCATAGTCCCATAGATCATGGTGGACGGTTTGAAAATGCCAGATATAGGCCCCGGTCCGGGCCTCCAGGGCAACCACACTATTGCCATATAGATTCTGGCCTTTGCGGTCGGCCCCGTAAAAATCATAAGTAGGGGAACCAAGTGCCAGGAAGACCATACCGCGTTTTACATCCAGGCTCATTCCGGCCCAATCATTGGCCCCGCCGACGTATTTCCAGGCATCCTTCGGCCAGGTTTCATAACCCGGTTCACCGGGCTGGGGTATGGTATGAAAAGTCCATTCCAGTTTACCGCTGCGAATGTTATAAGCCCGGATATAACCCGGTTCGGCCCCGTATAATTCCGAGACCTCCGCACCAATGATCAAAAGATCCTGATACACGATTCCCGGAGAAGTGGGGATAACGGATATGGTAGCGGGATCTCCCCGAAGGCCTATGTTCATACTGACTTTACCGCTATCGCCGAAATGCATGATCGGTTGGCCGGTCAGGGCATGCAGGGCAAACAATTGGTCGCCGGCGGTATATAAGATCCTCTTGTCTTCACCGTCTTCCCAATAGGTCACTCCCCGGTTGATGCCGCCCCCCTCCCCCCCATTAAATGGATCGTGGGACCAGGTGATTTCGCCGGTACTGGCATTCAGGGCGTATAAACGGTGGCGTGCCGAAGTAGTGTAAAGAATCCCGTCGATGACAATGGGATTGCATTCGCTGCTTCCAATGCGGTTGTTGCGGGAATCGTTTGGAATGAATTTCCAGGCGGTTTGCAGGAGATGGACGTTGTCTTTGTTGATTTGACTGAGGGGGGAATAGGAACTGCTTTCAGCATCGGCTTTATAGACAGACCAGGTGCGGTGTACATTTATTTCAGGCCGGCAGGCGCAGAGGAGAACACTGATGAAAAGAATGAATAAGGAATGGATTTTAAATTTTAATGGGATCATGTGCAACCGGATTGTTTTTTGGGACAAGGATACATTATTTATTTGCCCAAAAATAGCCTTAGCTGTCCAATTGCGCAGCCAGGTGCTTTTTCGTATAAAAAGGAAGGCCAACCCGATTGATATGCTGCAGAAATCCAGGATCCGTAATGCCGTAGAAAAGGGAAAGGTCTATGAAGTAGGGCATCATCAGGTCGTCCAATTCATTTTCAATTTTAAGCAAATCAGAAAGGGTTAACGCCTTTCCAATCAAGGCCAGATCATTTCCATCGGATATCTTGTACCATAACTTTTTGAATGACTGGATAGAAGGAATAAAGTTAAGCATAGCTGGACTGCCAATCCGATAAACCCCTATCTTCCCAATATGCAGAATCCCTTTAAAGGCCAGATCCCGTCGCGGATCCGATGCATTAAGTTTGTTGCATGTTTTTTTGTATTCCAATGCCTTTGCCGGTTTCAGGGCATTGGCCAGAATGAGGCCATTCCCGTGTTCGTTTCAGGCCTGGACGGACACCGGTCCTACCGGATTCCAGCCATCCTCTCCCTGCCCAATGGTCAGCTGCTGGCCTTTTGCGAAGGCCGGGTCAGGGGATCAGGCGATTTCGGGGATATTAATATTTTGATGAAACGGAGCGCGGACCAGGGAAAAACCTGGTCTTCCATGCAGACGATCGTGGATTACGATTCCCTTCAGGCAGGCAATCCGGCGCCGGTGGTTGATCTCCTGGATCCCCGTTACCCGGACGGCAGAATTTTTCTTTTTTACAACACCGGAAACAACCATGAAAACGAAGTCCGCAAAGGGAAGGGTCTGCGGGAAGTCTGGTATAAAACCTCTACGGATGGCGGTCAAAGTTGGGATCACCCGGTCAACATCACTACGCAGGTGCATCGTCCTTTTCAAGAAGGTGAAAACCCGGCATACCGATTTGCGGAGGACTGGCGATCTTACGCCAATACCCCCGGACATGCCCTCCAGATCAGTTCAGGAACATACAAAAGCCGGATCTATATAGCCGCCAATCATTCCATGGGTGATCCCAGGCCCCATTTTGAGGATTATTTCGCCCATGGATTTTATACCGATGATCATGGGAAAAGTTTTAAGCTTAGTGAGTCCATTCCATTGCCAGGAAGCAATGAAGCCACCGCCGCCGAAATATCCGGCGATGGTTTACTGATGAATATCCGCAATCAGAAAGGCGATATCAAAACACGGATCGTGGCGCGAAGCCGGGATGGAGGATGTACCTGGGATACCATTTATTATGACCACGACCTTCCGGACCCCGTATGCCAGGGGTCCATTCTGAATATCGGGGAAAAGGGGAAAAAACATATGCTGGCTTTCTCCAACGCGGCGGATACCCTCAACCGCAACCGGCTCACCCTGAGGATCAGCCGGGACGAAGGGCGGACTTGGTTTAAAAACATCCTGGTCGATGCCGCTGAAGGTGAACAGGCCAGGGATTATGCCGCTTATTCTGACCTGGTCCGCCTGGATAAAAAGCGCATTGGAATTTTGTATGAACGGGAAAGGTATGGACAGATCGTGTTTAAGGCGGTCAGGTGGAAGGGGTCTGAAAAAGAATGAATTCCGTTTGGGATTGCTTTTTTATAATTGGAAAAACGCAGGATCCACCGGATTTCTTCCTTCATAATTTTTATTCTCTTTTCCTGTATAAAAGTAAGCATAGCCGGATTACCATTCAGGGAGCGGCATTCATGCAGGTCAACCACGTCCACCCGGGTTCCCTTGAGTATAAAAAACCCATAAGTCTTCCTGGTAAGTGGACATCAATCTCTGCCA
>CAYOPD010000009.1:0-18994 GCA_964405735.1 uncultured Saprospiraceae bacterium
ATTCATGGCACGTATTTCAGGCATTGACCTTCCAAAAAACAAAAAAGGGCTTATTGGCCTTACCTATATTTTCGGTATCGGCACTTCCTCCTCCGCTGCCATCCTGGACAAAGCCGGGATCGATCCGGATATGAAAGTTTCGTCCTGGACCGACGAACATGTTCATAAAATCACTAAAATCATCCAGGATGATTATAAAGTGGAAGGGATGCTCCGTTCCGAGGTTCAGCTCAATATCAAAAGGCTGATGGACATCGGTTGTTATCGCGGGATACGCCACCGCAGGGGCCTGCCCGTAAGGGGGCAGAATACCCAGACCAATGCCAGGACGAGGAAAGGAAAACGGAAGACCGTGGCCAATAAGAAGAAAGTAACCAAATAACCGTCAATCAGATCCAGATATGTCTCAGGTAAAAAAAGCCAAAAAGAGGAAAGTGCATGTTGAGTCCGAGGGGATTGCCTATGTGCTTGCCAGTTTTAATAATGTGATCGTCACCATTACCAACAAGCAGGGACAGGTGGTTTCCTGGTCTTCATCCGGCCGTGAAGGCTTCCGGGGATCCAAGAAAAACACCCCTTATGCGGCCCAGAAAACCGCCTCCCACGCCGCTACCCTTGCCCATGAAGCCGGAGTGCGCACAGCGGATGTTTATGTAAAGGGACCGGGCACCGGCCGGGAAGCCGCCATCCGGGGCATCAACGATGTCGGCATCAAAGTCACCACCATTACCGATACCACTCCGATTCCCCACAATGGCTGCCGTCCACCTAAAAAACGCAGGGTATAACCCAAACCCATACACAGGATCATTTAATCTTATTATCAGAATATAATTTAATCATGGCAAGATATACCGGACCAAGTACAAAAATCGCAAGGACCTTCGGCGAGCCCATTTTCGGCCACGATAAAAGCTTTGACAGGAAAAAATACGCACCGGGCCAACACGGCCAGAGCCGCAAGAAGAAGCAGAAATCCGACTACGCGGTCCAGCTTAAAGAAAAACAAAAGGCTAAACATACCTACGGCATCCTCGAAAGGCAGTTCCGGAAAACCTTCGAACTGGCCAGCCGCAAACACGGGGTCACCGGCACCCTCCTGCTGCAACTGCTGGAGTCCAGGCTGGATAATACCGTGTACCGCCTGGGCATTGCTCCAACCCGGAGGGCAGCCCGCCAGCTGGTCTCCCACAAACACATCGCCGTCGATGGCAAAATTGTGAATATACCTTCAGCCCTCCTCAAACCGGGCGATGTCGTCGCGGTCAGAGGCAAATCGGCCAACCTGGAACATATCCAAAACCAGGTCCACGCCAAAACGGACATCCGCAAATCACCCTGGCTGGAATGGAACCCTGAGCGTATGGAAGGCAAGTTCCTCATATACCCCGAAAGAGAGATGATACCGGAAAGGATCAACGAACAGTTGATCGTCGAGTTATACTCCAAATAACCCGTGACGCCCGATTTCTTAACCAGTAATTTAAGTACAACTGATTTATGAGCATATTAAATTTCCAAAAACCGGAAAAAATCATTCTTCAAAAGGCCAATGATTTTGACGGTGTGTTCGAGTTTAAACCGCTTGAACCAGGATTTGGTCAGACTATAGGCAACTCTCTTAGAAGAATCCTCCTGTCCTCTCTTGAAGGACATGCCATCTCCGGCATCCGCATTGCCGGGGTTGACCACGAATTTTCCACCATCAAAGGAGTGGTCGAAGACATTGTGGACATTATTCTTAACCTGAAACAAATCCGCCTGAAAAAGGTCAATAATACAGACGACAATTCCGAAGACACCATTTACCTGACCATCAACCGCAAAGATGAATTCAGGGCCGGAGAAATCGAGAAATTTACCAATGTGTACAAGGTGATGAACCCCGACCTGCTGATCTGCAGGATGGAGCCTTTCGTCAACCTTGAAATTGAACTGAAAATCACCAAAGGCAGGGGCTATGTTCCCGCCGACGATACTTATCCCAAGGATGCCCCGATCGGGCTGATCCCGCTGGATGCGATCTACACCCCGATCCGCAATGTAGCCTATTCTATTTCCAATACCCGTGTAGGTCAGCGGACGGATTATGAAAAACTGACCATCGAATTAAAAACCGACGGCACCATCCATCCTGAAGAAGCCATCAAGGAAGCTTCCAGGATCATGATCCAGCACCTGATGCTGATCACCGACGAAAACATCACCTTCAACGATGCCTCCCGGAAAGAAGACGCCATTGTGGATGAACACATCCTCCACATGCGTAAACTGTTGAAAACCTCCCTGGAGGACCTGGATCTTTCGGTCCGCGCCTATAACTGCCTGAAAGCCGCCAAAATCAATACCCTTGGGGAAATGGTCAAGTACGATACCCACGAACTGCTTAAATTCAGGAATTTCGGTAAAAAATCCCTCGTGGAAATCGAAGAGTTGTTGTCCACCAAAGGCCTGAGCTTCGGCATGGACCTTTCCAAATATAAACTGGACGAAGAATAATAATCATTCAATCACCCATTGCCAATTAGCGTGGGAGCATTTCCTTGCTCCGCTGTGGCGAAGATAAAATCATTTCATCATGAGACATGGCAATAAAATCAATCACCTCGGCCGCAAAATCGGCCACCGGGCGGCATTGCTCAAAAACATGGCGGCCTCGCTGATCCTGCACAAACGGATCAACACCACCCTGGCTAAAGCCCGGGAATTGCGCCAGTACGCCGAACCCCTGATCACCAAGTCGAAAGACAATACCACCCATTCCAGGAGGGTTATATTCAGCTATCTGCAAAGCAAGGACGCCCTCAAGGAATTGTTTGCAGTGATCGCTCCAAAAATTGCCACTCGTCCCGGTGGTTACCTGCGCATCATCAAAACCGGTTTCCGCAGTGGGGACGCGGCGGAGATGGCCCTGATTGAATTCGTGGATTTTAATGAGGTCTACACCCAGGGGACAAAGCCGGTATCCGCCGCTGCGCCTGAGAAGAAGAAGCGGACCCGCCGGAGCACCACCAAAAAAGCGAAACCGCAGGGCGAACCATCGGAAACAGAAGAAGCCAAAAAGGAAGAATGAGCCAGGTTCAAATTTTCCGTAAAGTGATATGAATAAAAAAGGGGGATTGATGATTTCAATCCCCTTTGTTTTATTATCCGTTTAGATGAAACAAACACATGTCATTTTTTTTAAATTTCTTGCCCGGGCCCGGGCCGGCACCCCGGTTTAAATTTTATATTTGTGGACGTTTTTTCAAGCTCAGCCAGATCCATGTCAGAAGTATACCATTCCCCTGCGCCGGCAGTCCTTTTGCTTCAAGACGGTAAGGTTTTTCACGGCGAAGCGATTGGCGTAAAGGGAACCACATCCGGAGAACTCTGCTTCAATACGGGCATGACCGGTTACCAGGAAATCTTTACGGATCCCTCCTATTTTGGACAACTGCTGATTGCCACCAACGTGCATATCGGCAATTATGGCACCAAAGCCACTGAGACGGAATCCTCCTCGGTTAAAATTGCCGGGTTTATCTGTAAAAACTTTACCAACGATTTTTCCCGCCTCCAGGCTGAAACTTCAATACAGGACTATTTCGTCCGTGAGAAACTGGTCGGGATCCACCAGGTGGATACCCGTGAACTGGTCCGGCATATCCGGAGCAAAGGGGCCATGAATGCCGTCATTTCCTCCGAAATTTTCGACCTGGGCCGTTTGCAGGAAATCCTGGACAAGACCCCCAATATGGACGGCCTCGAATTGGCCAGCCGGGTCAGTACCAAAGAAGAATATTTTCTGGGAGATTCCTCCGCGGCATATAAGATAGCGGTCCTGGATTTCGGAACTAAACGAAACATCCTGCTCAACCTGGTAAACAGGGATTGTTACCTGCATATCTTTCCTGCTGAAACCCCTGCTGAAAAAGTTCTGGCCTGGGAAGCCGACGGGTATTTTTTGTCCAATGGCCCCGGTGACCCCGCTTCCATGGAATATGCCATCGAAACCACCCGTGCCATCCTTCAGACCGGGAAACCGCTTTTCGGGATATGCCTGGGCCACCAGATCCTGGCACTTGCCCTTCATGTACCGACGTTTAAAATGCATCATGGGCACCGCGGTATCAATCACCCCGTGAAAAACCTGGTCAGCGGCAAATGCGAGATTACCTCCCAGAACCACGGCTTTTGTGTGGATCCGGAGACCCTGCTCCAGAAGGCTGACACAATAGAGATCACCCACGTCAATCTCAATGACGATACCATCGAGGGGATCCGGTTAAAAGGCCGTCCGGCATTTTCCGTTCAATATCATCCGGAAGCCTCCCCGGGGCCCCATGACGCACATTATCTTTTTGACCAGTTTATTGAAGAACTGAAAGACTATAAAATGAATAAATCCTAATATGAGTGTAATCGTTGATATCCGTTCAAGAGAAATTCTGGATTCCAGGGGAAATCCAACCGTTGAAGTCGAATTGGAAACTGAAAAAGGCACCCTGGGCCGTGCTGCGGTTCCCTCCGGAGCCTCCACCGGTAAACATGAAGCGGTGGAATTAAGGGATGGTAACAAAGACCGCTACCTGGGCAAAGGCGTTTTGAAAGCCTGCCAGAATATCGAAGAGACCATCCGGGAAGAACTCATCGGGGTGGAGGTGCATGATCAAAAGTATATCGACCAGCTGCTGATCGAACTCGACGGTACCTTCAACAAATCAAAACTGGGCGCCAATGCCACCCTGGGCGTGTCCCTGGCTGCTGCCAAAGCTGCGGCCCTTGAAACCAATCAGTCCCTTTACCGTTACCTAGGTGGGGTCAATGCGCATGTCATGCCCGTGCCCCTGATGAATATCCTCAATGGAGGTGCCCACGCGGATAATAAAATCGATTTCCAGGAATTTATGATCATCCCGATCGGGGCCGACTTTTTCTCCGAAGCGCTGCGGATGGGCGTGGAAGTCTTCCATAATCTGAAATCCGTTCTCAAGTCCAAAGGCTACAGCACCAACGTGGGGGATGAGGGCGGATTTGCTCCAAACCTCAATTCCAATGAAGAAGCCATAGAAATCGTCCTGGAAGCCATTCAGAAGGCAGGCTACAAGCCGGGTGAGGACATTGCCATTGCCCTCGATGCCGCGGTATCCGAATTGTGGGATGAAGAAAAACAACGTTATGTGTTTAAAAAGTCGAACAAAATGGAGTTCGATACCCCGGGTATGATTTCATTCTGGAAAGACTGGTGCAATAAATATCCCATCCTGTCCATCGAAGACGGGCTCCACGAAGATGACTGGAGTGGCTGGAGCGCCATGACGAAGGAATTGGGCAATAAAATTCAGATAGTAGGAGATGATTTTTTCGTCACCAATACCGACCGTCTGCAAAAAGGCATTGATTCCGATGCAGCCAATTCCATCCTGATCAAAGTGAACCAGATCGGTACTTTGTCGGAAACCATCGACGCGGTCCAGCTGGCCAACCGAAATGCGTACACCAGCATCATCAGCCACCGTTCAGGCGAAACCGAAGATACCTTCATAGCCGACCTGGCTGTGGCCCTCAATACCGGCCAGATCAAAACCGGTTCCGCATCACGGTCAGACCGGGTAGCCAAGTACAACCAGTTGCTGAGGATAGAAGAAGAATTGGGTGAATCCGCGGTATATCCCGGCAAGGCATTTATGATAATATAAGATATATTTTTAATATATTTATGCTTCAATTCCACTTGAATGCTACCGATTAAGGCCATATCCGCTTCGCTACGATTTCATTTGTCCAAAATATTGCCAGACTACCTGGTCAACCGGTATTTTATCACGGCCATGGTTTTTTTTGTCTGGATGATCTTTTTTGACAAAAACAAATGGCTGAATCAATTGCAGCTTTCCCAGTCCATTTACCGGTTGGAGCAGGAAAAGAAATACCTCGCGGAACAGATCGTCGAAGCCCGGAAAGACAAAGAGGACCTGGATAAAAACAAGGAGAAATACGCACGCGAAAAATATTATATGCATAAGGAAAATGAGGACATTTTCATTTTCGAAGAAAACTTAAATCCTAAAAAATGAGTGTATTGGTCAACCGCGGCAGCCGGGTTATTGTGCAGGGATTTACGGGTAAGGAAGGAACTTTTCACGCCACTCAGATGATCGAGTATGGAACTTCGGTGGTGGGCGGAGTGACCCCGGGAAAAGGAGGTCAGAGCCACCTGGACCGGCCCGTTTTCAACAATGTGGAGGACGCGGTGAAAGCAGCCGGAGCCAATGTATCCATCCTGTTTGTTCCCCCGGCTTTTGCCGCTGATGCCATCATGGAAAGCGCCGCAGCAGGCATTGGGGTCATCGTTTGTATCACGGAAGGCATCCCGGTCCAGGATATGGTCCGCGTGAAAGAATACATCCGGGATTTTCCCTGTCGCCTGATCGGGCCCAATTGCCCTGGGATCATCACCCCCGGTGAAGCGAAAGTGGGCATCATGCCGGGATTTATCCATCAGAAAGGACATATCGGTATCGTTTCCCGTTCAGGCACCCTGACCTACGAAGCGGTCGACCAGGTTACTAAAGCAGGCATGGGCCAATCCACCTGCATCGGTATTGGAGGGGATCCCATTGTTGGGACGACTACCCTTGAGGCAGTCAAACTCCTCATGGAGGATCCTGACACCCATGGGATCATCATGATTGGTGAGATCGGTGGTGGTATGGAGGCCGAGGCAGCTTACTGGATTAAGGAACACGGTACGAAACCAGTGGTGGGATTCATTGCCGGTCAGACCGCCCCCAAAGGCCGCAAAATGGGCCATGCGGGTGCCATCATTGGTGGTGCAGCCGATACGGCAGAGGCAAAAATGAAGATCATGGCCGAATGTGGCATCCATGTGGTGAAGTCACCTGCAGATATCGGGGAAAGTATGAGGCAACTGATAAAAAAGTAATCAGTATTCAATAGTCAGCGGTCAGTAGTCAGCCGTTTATTCTGATAGCTGATAGCTTACTCTTCCTGCTCCTCAAAATCAAAGATCAGCGAAAAACGAAGGGTATTGGCCAGCGGGTCCCGGTTGGTTGCTGAGCGTGCCGTGGGAACCAGGTAAGAAAGATTCATGCCAAACACATTGTATTTTACCCCAAGTCCCAGCGTGAGGTATTGACGGTTTCCTTTGTAAGGGTTTTCGCGGAAATAACCGGCCCGCAGGGCAAACTGGTTATTGTACCAGTATTCTGTTCCGAAAGAAAGCATCAGTTCCTGTAACTCTTCTTTAAACCCGTTGGGAGCATCTCCAAAGGATTTGAACCAGGAGGATACTACGTTGTATTGCTTATAATCCGGGATCTGGTCTCCGTTTTTATCGTAATCGGGATGGGTGGAGGCGTAAGGCGTCGGCACCAGCAGCTTATTGATATCCATCGTCAGGGTCAGCTTGTTGTAATCGTCAAAGTTCCACGTATAGGCTGCACCGATCCCCAGGTTGGCAGGTATGTATTCCTGGTTTGCTTTGGTATAGGATATTTTAGTGCCCAGGTTGGTCAGGGCGAGGCCGGCCGTGAAATAATTCTGGCCTACCGGTTTTTTATATGAAAAACTGATGTCGGTGGCTCCGGCAATACCCGGTTTGATATCGTTGCCTCCGATATTCAGGTCCGAAGCGAGAAAGGAATAAATAAACTTAAGGCTTACGGCCGCTGCCAGCTGGTCGCTCAGTTTCCGGGAGTAGGTCCCCGTCACTTCAAATTCATTGGGTTTGCCCGAACCGAGGGGAGCGCCATTGTCATCCGTATAATCAATATTACCCAGAGAAAAATACCGGAGGCTCCCTCCAATAGCTTGCAGGTCGCCGATCTTGGTATAACCGGCTACATAGGCCATATATACATCGGTAAGCCCCAGGGCCCTCAGCCAGGGTGAATAAGTGGTAGAGATGGATCGCGGCTTTGTGGCAAAAGCCAGCAACGAGGCATTGTTGTAAATGGAGCCTGCATCGGATTCTACGGCAATCCCGGCATCGCCCATGCCCCCGGACCTCGAATCCGGAGTAATTCTCAGGAAAGGGACGGCTGTGACTATGGTATTGATACATTCCCTTCCCGTCAGGGCATCGACCATTTTTCCGGAGGCAGGATCATACCTGCATTGGGCACTCAGATCAGCCAGGAAAAACAACGACAGGCTAAAAATAAAAGCGCCGTAAAATTTATTCATCTGAAAATGATTTTAAAAATCGCACAAATATACGAATACCTCATTAATGACCTAAAAGCCAAATTATTACAAAGGTTGTCTTAAGGTATTCTTAAGACTTTGGTGCCTTTGACATCCACCCTCCGCCCGGCCGACCATATTTCTGCCTGCACCAGGTACAAACCGGCAGGAAGCCCCTGATCAAATCCATAAGGCCAATAGGTCACAGGTGATGGAGATAGGACTTCCTCCTTTGTGAAAAGCACTCGGCCCGTATAATCCATCACCTGCAGCTTGAGTTTTGCCTGGTTGAGCTCCAGCAGGTTATGAACCAAAAGGAGCTTGAACCCCCCCTGGGTTGGATTAGGTACCGCCTGTATCTCCAGAATTTTTGCCCCGGCAGCAGGATCGGTGACTTCAAAGGTGATTTCCCCTCTTCCTGAATTGTTAGCCACATCCCATGCAATGATCTCAACATGATGGATGCCGGGGGATAAATCTGAAAAAGGAAAAGATACCAAACCCCTCTTATAGTCGCCTTCCGCCGATTCGTAAAAGGCATTTAATACATATTGCTTGCGGGTGTCGCGGTCAAGGATGGCTACCAGGTCATGGCCGATGCTGTTGCCTGTGGCGTTGATCCCATTTTCATCAAAAAGGTCCACCAGCAGGAGGGGATCCGGATGGGTCTTGCCACCATCCCTGAATCCGAGATGATTGATGTACGGTCTGACCAGGGGGCCCTCCTGGTCGGAAATCTGGGACTGTGATCCACCTGCAATGAGCCGGTCAAAATACCCGGAGGCTTCCAATCCTTCACCGCTGCTGGCATAATAACTCAGCTTGGCGGCACCAAATGAATAATTGATGTCTTTGGGGACCACAAACCGGATATCAAACCGGCCGTTTTCCACCCGGGCATTGCCTTTAAAAAGGACACTGTTCTGAATCTGGAATGATTTGGGGTAACTGTCGGAATTCTGGCCCAGGGTTTTGACGGTCGTTTTTTTGTCGAATAAGGTCACGGAAACGGTGCCATTGAATCCGGACATCAGACGATTGGAGGCATCGGTAATTTCACCTTGTACGGACAAGAGCTGGAGAGAACGGATGGTGTCCAGGCCAACCTCCTGCACCATCTTGCCGTTGAGGGTAGTAGTCCTGACCTGAAGAGAAGGCAGGGCAAGATGCTGGGCCGGATCGCCAAGCAGGGCAAATTTACGGGCATTCAGCCGGTCAAATCCGTTGCCGGAAATCCGGTTTTTGGCCTTTTTCATTACGGCGCCCAGGGTCTGGGGGCTTCCGTTGGCCTGCCTGACAAACAATTGTTCAAACACCGCCCGGGTGAGTATCTCATTGGAAGAGGAATAAACGTTTCGGACGGTCGTCAGCAGGGCAATGGCTCCACCATAAGGGCTGCGGAACAAAGCCTCGCCGGTAGAAGGAACTGCCGGGTCATCGTAAGGCGCAAATGAACAGGTGGCGGTAATGACGAGGGGAAGGCGGGATTTGTTGGACCAGACTTCGACATCGGTATTGCGAAGCAGGCCTTCCTGGGACAATCCTTTTGGGCCGCCGTGGCCAAGGTAATTGAAGACCAGGAGCCCCTGGAAAATATTCTGGCTTAAGCTTTGATGGGCCCCCGGTATGAGCTCTCCTCCGGCACCGGCTTCCTGTTTAAACGCATCGAGATATATTTTCTGAAGGTTCAGTAAGGGTTGGCTGGCCTGCAACTGGTTACTGATGCTTTCAGTTTGTTCGAGATGTATGTTGGCATCCTCATCATCCGCGGAGAAGGCCACCCTCAGTTTCCAGTCTCCGTAAGTATCGTTATGGGTATCGTAATGAATGATCTTGTCCACCAGGATACCGGCTTCCTCTTTCGACCTCACCGGGATGCGGCCAACGCCAATGTCGAGGTCTCCCGTCAGGTCAGGCCCCCCTTCACCCTCTTCCAAAAGACCGTAATAGTCGTCGGAAGGAAAGGCATACAGGGGGGATAGGGATTCCTCGGTTTCAAAAACAGGGATGAAATTTTCATTTTTAGCCAGTTCTTTGTTCAGTCCCAGGTAGTCGTACGAAGCATCCCCGAATAAGGTCAGGTATTCAAAGGAAGGATTATGAAGATAGAGGTGCCTCGCGAAATTACGGATGGCCGTTGGGTCGCCCTGGCCGCTGCCGAATTCATTAAATACCAAATCGATCGGAATGGCTTCAGACACTATGCCTGAAAAGGAGGTCCGGTGGGTGGCGAGTTTTGAAGCGGCTTCTTTAAAATCCGGATAGTAAAGGATAATGGACTTTACTCCTGAGAGGGCCGCCAGGTTTTGATTCGGGATCTTGCCCAACCGGTTGGGCCGCGGAAGATTACCAGACGGATCGAACAGGATGTAAATACCCTGACGCCCCACCGGATCGCCCGGGAAATAGGTGCCTTCGGGATGGGAATCAAGCATCAGCGGTTTAGGCGCATTGACTTCATAGACATCCCAGACTTCAAATCCCTTGTTTTGTGTTTCAATCCGGAATACGGACTGGCCACCTGAATTACCGGGATGAAAGGCAAGGACCGGAGCGCCTGCAAACTTCAATGGTTTCCAGAAATTGATGGTAATAAAATCAAGCCATCCTTCACTCGGGTTCACGCTCGATGGGTAATCCAGGAGCAGGTTGGCCGGGCTGTTTTGGTAGGGCAGGGAAAATGAAGTTTGTGTTTCCCTGGCGATATCATCTTCGACATCCGCCGTATTGGTGGGATTGAGACGAATTTCAAATTTGGATTGATAGAAATGCAGGAATGCAGTGGTAAATACATCCGACCGCGCAGCAAAGCCAATTTTGGTTTTAATCCTTGACTGGATTATCCCGCCGGAGAGGTCAAACTGACCGGAATAATCTTTCTTACGGACAGTTTTAAAAAAATCTCCATACCACTTTTTTCCTGAACCATAAGTCGATGTCCTTCCCGACAACAAATTGGTTTTATCATCTTCAAAATGAAGCAAGTCCAGATAGGAATCCAAGGTGTCAACGACTTCAGGCGATATGGCAGCCGGAGCAGGCAATCGTTTACCTGGACCGTTTCCTATTTTCAGGAAAAAAACGGCTGTTCTGGAATACAGGTTCCGGCGTTGAAGAAACATACTGTCCGCAGGCTCCCAGTAAGACTGGTCAGGACCGGATGAATAAAACAGGATGTAGTCGTTCGGATCAAATTTGCCGTCACTTTCTCCGCGCACGGCAATCGGAATTTCAGGCATTTCCAGATCAGCCCCGGCCCGGATGGACTCAGGCAGCATGCCCCCGCCGAATCCATATAGACGGATGTTTCGCGGGTCTTTATTGTCAATGCCTATGCCCAATTCATTTTTTAGAAAAGCGTAATCCATCTTGAAAATGCCGGCTTTGTCCACACTGATTTTATATATTTCACCATCGGCCAGCACGGACGTAACCTGCGGAGATTCCATGATTGAAAAAGAACTGCCGCAAAGCAATACAAAAGTTAAAGTCTTAACCAGGAAGAGCCGGGACATTCTGTTATCAAAGTTAAGTCTATATTTAATATCACTAAAACGTTTAAACTTGTAAACAGTTTGCACGGAGCATGGAATGAAAAAATCCATATTCATATTGTTTGTATTTTCCTGGTTCCCCTCATGGGCGCAGGATCCCGTATTGAGTCAGTTTTACAGTGCTCCGCTTTTGCTCAATCCCGCGTTTGCCGGCAATACCCAGGCACCCCGCTTTGCCCTCAATTACAGGAATCAATGGCCATTTCTGCAACAGGCCTACAGGACCTATGCTTTATCTTATGACCAATTTTTCGAACCTTACAACAGTGGCCTCGGCTTATCACTACTCGCCGACGACGCCGGTAAAGGGTTGTATAAAACGATTAAACTTTCCGGTATTTATGCATACCGCCTCAAGGTCGGGGCAAACACATACATCAAAACCGGACTTGAGATGGCAGGTGTCCAGGCACACGTCAACTGGGATAAACTGATTTTCCCGGATCAGCTGGACCCTCTTTATGGTGAAACGGGCCCCGGAGGAAGCCCTATTCCGAGCCAGGAACTCAGGCCCGACCGGACCAACCGCCTGTACCTCGACCTTGCGATGGGCACGATGATCTACAATCCGTATTTCTATGGAGGCATCGCCCTGAATCATGTCAACAACCCGGACATCCGATTTATCCGGATCAGCGACAATACCAGCAGTGGTCTGCCTTTACGACTAACCATTCATGGAGGAAGCCAGATTGAGCTCTTTGAGTCCAGGGGCGGGAAAACTGCGTTTTTTGTAAGTCCCAATATACTATACACCAAACAGGGCAATTTTAGCGAATTACTGGGAGGCGCCTATTTTGGAATGGGGCCCTTGTTTGCCGGCCTTTGGGGGAGGCTGACCCCCACCAACCCGGACGCCGCGATCATCAATGTCGGCTTGAGAAGGGGTAATATGAAGATTTCCTACAGCTTTGACGCGACTATTTCGAAACTCAGCCTGGGATCGGGAGGCGCCCACGAGCTGGGGATAGTATTTAACCTGGACGACCAGTCGGGACGGAAATCGCCGGATTATAATGACTGTTTTCAACTGTTCAGATAAAAATTCCGGACTCTTAAGCAATAATTAACACGAAATGCCCATTTATATCTGAGCATTAGGATTTTACCGTATATTTGGCAGTCTTTTTGAATACCAAAATTGCAACCGTTAAGACAATAAAAAATGAGAAGCGTTTTTCTTTTAGTAATAGCATTTTCCATGATGGCCGCTTGTTCCAAAAAAGGCGGCGAGCGGTCCAGTTCCACCGGCTGGAAATACAATGATCAGAAATGGGGTGGCTTTGAGAAACTGGATTACAAAGGACAGGTGACCGGTCCAAACCTGGTGCCTGTCGAAGGAGGCACCTTTGTCATGGGCCTCACAGAGGAAGATGTTCCTTTCCAATGGAACAATGAAGGAAGAAGGGTTACGGTTTCTTCATTTTATATGGATGAGACCGAAGTTTCCAATATCGACTACCGGGAATACGTCTACTGGCTAGGCCGGGTATATACCTCTTTCCCCAAGATTGCAAAAAAAGCAATGCCTGATTCCCTGGTTTGGAGAGAAGAACTGGCCTTTAACGAACCTTTCGTGGAAAGTTATTTCCGGCACCCTTCCTACGATGATTACCCGGTGGTGGGTGTCAATTGGAGGCAGGCCAATGATTATTGCGAATGGAGGACTGATCGTGTCAATGAAATGCTGTTGATAGAAAAAGGAATCCTGAATCCCAATCCCGAGCAAAAGGATGCAGAAAACTTCAATTCGAAAGCTTACCTGACCGGGCAATACGCCGGTAATGTCAGAAAGAACCTCAAAGACCTTCAGAGTGGCGGTGAAAGAAGCGTAAGGTATGAAGACGGGATCTTGTTGCCCTCTTACCGTTTGCCGACGGAAGCAGAATGGGAATACGCCGCGCTTGCCTTGTACGGAAAACAGGTATCAAAAAACGACGAGCTGATTGCTGAACGCAGGATTTATCCCTGGGACGGGAACACGGTCCGCTATAAAAGAAGGACCAAAGACCAGGGTAAAATCATGGCCAATTTCAAGAGAGGAAGGGGTGATTATATGGGTACCGCGGGAAAGCTCAACGACCAGGGAAATATCCCCACCAATGTCAGATCTTATTTACCGAACGATTTCGGACTATACAATATGGGAGGTAACGTAAGCGAATGGGTTGCCGATGTATACCGTCCTTTGACCAGCACGACCCTCCGCGATGAAGAAGAACAGGATCTCAATCCTTTCCGCGGAAATGAATTCCGGGTCATCGACCTTGACAGTACCGGAAATGTTCAGAAAGACAGCCTGGGCAGGATCAAATACAGAAGTGTTCAACTCGACGAAACGACCGGCAGGGAGAACTACAACCGGGGCAACGTGACAGACTACCGGGATGGTGATGATACCTCGGGGGCTTTTTATGACTATGGAGTGCATACCCTGATCAGCAACCGCTCCAGGGTCGTAAAAGGAGGCTCATGGGCTGACCGCGCTTTCTGGCTTTCACCCGGAGCCCGCCGCTTCAAGGACGAAGACAAAGGCGACAAGACGATTGGCTTCCGTTGTGCCATGTCCCGTATGGGAGCACAATCCATGAATGACCAGAAAGGTCTTGATTTTACAGTCAAATCCAAAGCCGTAAAACGCAGGTATAACTAATCTTTATATATAATACAAAAACATAATATAATTCTCTGTAAGTACTAACTTGCAGGGAATTTTTTTTATGGATATCCGGGATTTATACCTTGAGTTTTTAACTGGAACCGGCATCTGTACGGACAGCCGTGTGATAAAACCGGGGCAGTTGTTCTTTGGACTTTCGGGGACGCAGGCAAATGGCAGTGATTTTGCCTTGCAAGCCCTTCAAAAAGGAGCCCGGTATGCCATCGTGGATGACCCTGGCCTGGAAGGCCATCCTGGTTGCATCACAGTGCATTCGGCCCTCGAAACTCTCCAGCAATTTGCCACCTGGCACCGCATGCAATTAAATATACCGGTGATCGGTGTCACGGGCTCCGTGGGAAAAACGACTACCAAGGCCCTCATCCACACCGTCCTGTCCTCAAAATACAAGGCCTTTTGCACCCAGGGCAACTTTAATAATCACATCGGGGTACCCCTTTCCATCCTTTCCATATCCGCAGAACATGAAATCGCCGTCATCGAAATGGGCGCAAATCATATTGGGGAGATTGAAGCCCTGTGTGATATTGCCCGGCCCACCCACGGCCTGATTACGCGGATTGGCAAAGCCCACCTGGAGGGTTTTGGCAGCCTGGAGGGGGTTCTGATCGCGAAAACGGAATTGTTCAGGTACCTTCTGAAAAATAAAGGATTGGCTTTTATCAATGATCACGATGAACTTATCCTGTCGGCGAGTAAAGGGTTTGACATGCAAAAAGTGCTGATTCACCAGGCTATAAGCTCATCGATTCGGGCTGCGGATCCTTTCCTCGCTATCCGGATGGAACTGGCCGGTGAAAAAGCCATGGAGATTAAGACCCGGGTCCCTGGATCCTATAATCTTGAAAACATCGAAGCGGCAGCCTGCATCGGCCGGTTTTTTCAAGTGCCGATTGCGGGAATCGTAGAGGCTTTGGAAAAATTTGAAAGCACCTCCAACCGCTCCCAGGTCGTTGAATACGGCGGAAACCATTTTCTCATGGATGCCTACAATGCCAATCCCCTGAGTATGGCAGAAGCCATACGGTCTTTTGCCGGCACCCCGACGGCTGGAAAAAAGGTCCTGGTCCTGGGCGAAATGCGTGAGCTTGGGGCGGACAGTCCCGCCGAACACCAGAAGATCCTGGACCTCATTGCTGAATATACCTGGGAAAGGGTCATCCTGGTAGGCAAGGAGTATGCGGGCCTGATGACCAGGGACCCTTATATATATTTTCCGGATGTGGCAAGCCTGAGGCCCTGGTTTCAGGAACAAAAGTTCAGGGATACTTTTTTCCTGATCAAAGGAAGCCGTGGAGTAGCCCTTGAACAGTTGTTTGATTCCGGGACGATCAATCCAGGTTCAGTACACTGACGATCCTCGATGAGTAGGCGCCCTTGCTGGCCGCGCTGTAATCTTCGTAGGTACAGGAAATCCAATGGTCTTCATGATCGGGTATCTCAAGCCACCAGCGGCCGCTTTGATTGCTTTTCCAAAAATGGATATCCTTGCCGTTCTGTTGGTTGTGCACGATATATTGTGTCATCTTGGACTTCTGGATGGCCTTTTCTTCCCGGTGGTTGTTGAAACCCTCAAATAGGTACCAGATCAATTGAGCTGCAACGGCTGCGCCGCTTCCGTCCGCATCGGCAGCGGGATCATAACCATAGAGGCCAAATGATTTGAGATGGGAAGAAGCTCCGGAGTACTGGCAAATTTTACAGGCTTCCTCATAAAAGAAACCGCCCGGATTTATTGACTTTTTAGGTGGAAAGTCCGTTTTACGCAGCGAGTCCAGGTCGAACAGAACATGATCAAGCGAACGGAACCAGGGTTCCACGGCATCTATATGTTGCCTTACCTGGCCCAATCTCATGGAATTGAGGCCCAGACGGCTGGTTTTTTCAATCTGCTCCGCCGGGGTGATGTGAAGTTGGTGTCCAATAAATTTAAAGGTGGCATTACCACTTTCTGCTGCTTCATATATGGACTCCCGGCACGAATAATCAGAAAGCAGGGAAGGGTGGACAGCAGCCCAGGAACTGACCATGGAGTGGCTTAAGGAAGCTTTCAAGTGGATCTCAAAATCCCGTGGATCTGATGAAATAAAGACCGGAATGATCCCGGCCTTAAAAAGGGATTGGAAGATGGCCATGCCCTCCACGAGTGAACCGTTATTCAGGTTGCCCAGGTCAATCAGATTGGATGCCGGGAAATGGTCGGCCAGTTCAAACAACTCTGCTTTTATCCGATCGGCCTTGTCATCGGACCCGACCAGGGCAAAAGAAGGGCCGGAAAGGTTTTCGGGGTCCTTAATGGCATGCACGGAGTGTCCAATCCGGTCGTGGGGTTGTGGTGAGGTCATCTCTGAGGTAAGGCTCCAATTTTCTTTCATATATTATTCTATATGCGTTATTAATGAATTACAAATATATTTAATATGTTATATTTTCTGAAATTATTTATCCTTTTTGTTTTTTAGTTATATTTTGTTGCTGTTTTTAACGTTATTCAGTGGGTTGCAGAGAATTGAATAACCGGTATATTATTTATTATCATTACCCTATGAAGTTTATTTTATCCAGATTTTATATAATAGCTACCCTTCTGGTTTTTGCGGGTTCCATTGCAGCCCAGGACGACACCTGGACTGCGCCTAAAATCACGGATAATATGACTACCAATCCGGAACAAAACCAGAAATGGCGGATGGGTGAATTCAGGTATTCCGCAAAGCCGAAAAACATGTGGGAACTCGGCATCCATGCCGGGCACTATTTTATTACCGGGGATGTGGATTCCCGGGTACCCGGTGGTTTTGGTGTGGGAGTTCACCTCAGAAAAGCCATTCATTATGTGTTTTCATTGCGTGGAGAACTTACGTATGGAGTGAGCAAAGGACTCGACCCCCAGTTGACGCTTCAAGCCGTTGCAGCCCAGGACCTGAATGGAACTTCTGCAAGCGGGAAGCATGGAAATTTATACCGGAACTACAAAAACCAGGATATCAACACCCAGTTGCAAGGTGTGCTGAACATCGGGAATATTCTTTTTCACCGGGAAAGGAATAAATGGAATTGGTACATAAACGCAGGCATCGGCCTTAACTTTAATACTACCAAGATCGATGCCTTGAAAGGAAATTCAGCCTATGATTTTTCCTCGGTCAGTGGAAACGTGGATACCCGGTCCGGAAGGAAGGCCATTAAAAAGAAAATAAAAAGCATCCTGGATGGAGATTATGAAACAGAAGCCAGGAAGCAGGTGGCCGTATTCAGGCTGGGAGACAAAACCAATGTACATCCTTTGTTTTCTGTGGGTACCGGAATCGCCAGGAAATTAAGCAAGCGCGTCAATCTTGCCCTGGAGCATGAAGTGCTTACCTCGGGCAATGACCTCCTGGACGGCTTCGTTTACCGTTCGGTGGAAGATCAGTCCAATAATAACGACGTCGCGCATTATACTTCCCTGCGGCTTGGCATCAACCTGGGCAGTTTTGAGAAAAAGACCGAACCCCTGTACTGGCTCAACCCGCTGGATGGCGTCTTGCATGATCTGACCGAACTCAAACAAAGGCCCATCCTGGACCTCACGGATGTGGATGGAGATGGGGTGATCGACATGGTCGACGAAGAGAAAAACTCCCCAACCGGGGCCCTGGTTGACACCAAGGGGGTTGCCTTAGACAGCGACAAGGACGGAGTGCCTGATCATGTGGATAGAGAGCGTTTTTCACCCCCGGGATTTTCCATCGATGCCCAGGGAGTTGCTGAAATGGGGGGAGGCAAAGGACTGACCGAAGATGAGGTCATCAATTTAATCAATCAGAGGATCAGCAGCATTAAGACCGACTGGTTCCTGCCCATGATTCATTTTGACCTCGACAAATATTATATCAAACCGGAGTTTTACGGACAATTGCATCATGTGGCCACCGTGATGAAATCGCACCCCGATCTCAAAGTCGCCGTGGTCGGGCATACGGATGTGCGGAACCCCGATGATTACAACAAGGTGCTGGCATATAAAAGGGCTGATGCCGCCATTTCATACCTGATGTCCAAATACAGCCTGCCCAGGGACCGTTTCCTTATCCAATACGGAGGTGAATCCATGCCCATGGTTCCCGGCTTGCCGGACAGCCATCAAATCAGCAAACAGGACGAAATGAGCCAGTATATCAATCGCCGGGTTGAATTTCGTATTGCCGTGTCCGGGGACCAGGATATGGAAAGGCCCGCCGGGCCCGATGCCGGTAAAAATACTCCCGGTTCTTCCCGTACTGGCCCCAAATACAGTGGCAATTTGAATTCCGGCTATTGATAGCAGGGGTCATTCATAATTCCAACAACTCAAAGGAGGCTGCCAATTCAAATACGGATAATTCAGGCATCATGCCTGATGAGAATTGTTTATTCATTAATTCAGAGAACAACTTGGCATCATCATTTGTGTGATCCCTAATTTGAATGATCCCTTACGAAATCCCTTCACTAGAATTTCAAGACCCAATCTGTTGTTTTGGAAGTGAAAGTCGAAATGCCCGCATTGTGTTCGGCTAATCTTTTCTCCAGATCGGAAGTATAGCCA
>CAYOPD010000009.1:19094-49994 GCA_964405735.1 uncultured Saprospiraceae bacterium
TTTTGGACTATAAATAATATAGGTGAAGAACATAGTGTGATGGTGGAGCATATCGTCCCGAGTCCTCGGGAGAACCGATGACCTCTTCCCCGAAGGCTTTCGGGCCCCGAATGCTTTCGGGGAGCGCTCTAGCCAGCTTCGATGAGGTAGAGGATATATTTCCGGCTTTTTTTCTTTTTGATCGCCATCTCAAATTTAAAGGCATCGGTTCTTGAATTGAAAGGTCCGGAGAATTTTAAGATCCAATCGGTTGCTTTGGAGGTGAAAGCCGAAATGCCCGCATTGTGTTCGGCTAATCTTTTCTCCAGATCGGAAGTATAGCCAATGTAATAACGGTCCAGTTTTGGACTATAAATAATATAGGTGAAGAACATAGTGTGATGGTGGAGCATATCGGAGTCGAACCGATGACCTCTTGCATGCCATGCAAGCGCTCTAGCCAGCTGAGCTAATGCCCCCTCCTGTTCAAAACGAGGTGCAAATATAGAAAGTTTTCAGGAATCAGCAATCCGTTTTCAGTAGTCAGCAGCATTCACTCCAAATGGCTGATGGCTGATAGCTGTAGCTCACAGCTGCAATCTACCTCGTCAAATACATGCTCGCCTCACTCACCAGTTTCCTGAAAAACGGATCTTTCAGGTCCTTGATATAATAGATGGCTTCCCCGGTGCTTTTCATCTCCGGCCCGAGTTGTTTGTCCACATGGGGGAATTTCTCGAAAGAAAATACCGGAACCTTGATGGCATATCCCTGGAGATTTTTAAGGATCTCAAAATCACGTAGCTTTTTGGTGCCCATCATCACATGCGTGGCAATATTGAGGTAAGGCACCTGATAGGCCTTGGCAATGAATGGGGTGGTGCGGGAAGCCCGCGGGTTGGCCTCAATCACGTAGACCTGGTGGTCCTTGATGGCAAATTGGATATTGATCAGGCCGCAGATATCGAGGGACCGGGCAATTTTTTCAGCGTAAAAAGCCATGGTACTGATTTCGTCTTCCGTGAGGCTGTATGGAGGCAATAAAGCATGGCTGTCCCCGGAATGGATCCCGGCCGGCTCGACGTGTTCCATGACCCCCATGATGTGGAAATCTTCACCGTCAAAGATGGCGTCGATCTCCGCTTCCTTGGCCCTTTCCAGAAACTGGTCGATCAGGACCTTGTTTTCAGGCATATGTTTGAAAATCGTGAGCACATGGTGTTCGAGTTCGTCATCGTTGATCACAATGCGCATTTTCTGGCCACCCAGCACATAAGAAGGCCTGACGAGGACCGGGTAGCCGGTGCGTTTGGCTACGGCGAGAGCCTCATCGGCGTCGCGGGCAGTGCCGTATTCCGGATAAGGGATTTCAAGTTCTTTGAGCAAATCGGAAAAACGTCCGCGGTCTTCGGCGATATCCATGCTGTTGAATGAAGTGCCAATGATCCGGATGCCTTCCCGGTGTATTTCTTCGGCCAGTTTGAGGGCGGTTTGCCCGCCGAGCTGGACGATGACCCCCTCCGGTTTTTCAAGGTCGAGGATTTCTTTGAGATGTTCCCAATAAACCGGTTCGAAATATAGCTTGTCAGCGATATCGAAGTCCGTGGATACGGTTTCCGGGTTACAATTGACCATGATGGATTCATATCCCGCTTCTTTGATGGCGATGAGGCCATGGACACAACAATAGTCAAACTCTATGCCCTGACCGATCCGGTTGGGGCCGGAACCCAGGACGATGATTTTCTTTTTATCTGAAGGGATGGATTCGTTTTCGCGGTCAAAGGTAGAATAAAAGTAGGGGGTCCTTGCTTGAAATTCGGCGGCACAGGTGTCCACCATTTTATATGTTCTGCGGATGCCCAGCTTGATCCGGTGGCGGTAAACTTCTTTTTCATTGATCCGGAGTAACCAGGCAATCTGGCCGTCTGAATAGCCCAGTTCTTTCATCTCCCGCAGGAAAGGGGCGGGGATGTCCTCCGCCACATTGTACCGCATGAGTTCATCCTCAATCCGGACCAGGCTTTTGATCTGCTTGATAAACCAGGGATCAATGAGGGTAAGCTTGTGAATCGTTTTTTCAGGAACGCCCAGCCGGAGTGCATCCTTTACCCGGTAAACCCGGTCGTCAAAAGCCGTTTCAAGCCTTTTAAGTATATCCTGGGTCTGGATCCATTCCTTTTTATCGGCTCCTAGGCCCATCCGCCTGTTTTCCTGGGACTGGCAGGCTTTCTGAATAGCTTCCAGGAAACTTCGCCCGATGGCCATGACTTCTCCTACGGATTTCATCTGAAGGCCGAGCTTATGGTCAGCGCCCTGGAACTTTTCAAAATCCCAGCGGGGCATTTTGACGATGACATAATCAAGGGTGGGCTCAAAATAAGCGGAGGTGGTTTTGGTGATCTGGTTTTTCAGTTCATCCAGGTTGTATCCGATGGCCAGTTTGGCCGCAATTTTGGCAATGGGATAACCCGTGGCTTTGCTGGCCAGGGCCGAAGACCTTGATACCCTGGGATTGATCTCCACTACAATCAGTTCTTCATTTTCCGGGTTGAGGGCAAACTGCACATTGCAGCCTCCTGCAAAATTTCCCATGGAACGCATGAGGGTGATGGCATCGGTCCGCATTTTCTGGAAGGCCGTGTCCGACAGAGTCATCGCCGGGGCCACCGTGATGCTGTCTCCCGTGTGAATACCCATCGGATCCATATTTTCCACCGTACAGATGATGGCTACGCTGTCGTTGAGGTCCCGGAGTAATTCAAGTTCAAATTCTTTCCAGCCCAGGACGGCTTTTTCTACCAGCACTTCATGGGATGGGGAAGCGTCCAGTCCGCGGCGAAGTGCTTCATCAAATTCATCTTCTTTCATCACAAAACCCCCTCCTGTGCCACCCAGGGTAAAGGAAGGTCTGATCACCAGGGGAAATCCGATTTTCTGGGCCGCATTTTTTCCTTCGAGGAAAGAATTGGCGATGTGGGAAGGGGGAACCGACATGCCAAGTTGTTTGACGTGGTTCCTGAATTTTTCCCTGTTTTCTGCCAGTTCGATCGCATCGATGTCCACCCCGATCATACGAACGCCGTATTTATCCCAGACTCCCTGCTTTTCCGCTTCCACAGCGAGGTTGAGGGCGGTCTGTCCTCCCATGGTCGGCAGTACGGCGTCAATTTTCTGTTCTTCAAGGATTTTAATCAGGCTTTCGACGGTGAGTGGCCAGAGATAAATATGATCGGCCGTGACCGGGTCGGTCATGATGGTCGCCGGGTTGGAATTGATCAGGGAGACCTCAATCCCTTCTTCCCTCAATGACCTGGAAGCCTGGGATCCGGAATAGTCAAACTCGCAGGCCTGTCCAATGACAATAGGCCCGCTGCCGATGATCAGGACGGATTTAATGGAGTGGTCACGAGGCATGTATGGATCAGGTATGGTATTATTAAAATCGCGCAAAGATAAAACTTAGTCAGGGACTGTGGTATGAATCCGGGAGGATTAATGACTCTTTCCTGAGGGCTGAAAACCACAATTTCATACATTTGAAGCAGATATGAGCCCGCCCAGGATTCTGATTACGGACGAGGTCCATCCTGTGTTGACGGATGGCCTCCGGGCAGCTTCTTTTGAAGTGGATTATCAACCGTCCATCGCCTACGAAGAGGTCATCCCTGTAATCGGGGCTTACGAGGGGCTGGTCGTCAACAGCAAAATCCTCTGCAATAAAGACTTTATTGACCGGGCGGTGCGGTTGCAATTTATTGCCCGCCTGGGCTCAGGCAGGGAGATCATTGACCTGGAATATGCCGCCGGTCGTGGAATTCAAACCTATTTTTCTCCTGATGGCAATAACAACGCAGTCGCCGAACACGCCCTGGGCATGTTGCTGGCCCTGTCGAATCAACTGGTTCAGGCCGATTGGGAAGTCCGCCACAAAATCTGGGAGAGGGAGGCCAGAAGGGGATGGGAGCTTGGCGGCAAAACGATTGGCATCATTGGGTTCGGATATACCGGAAGCCAGTTTGCCCGGAAGCTGGCTGGTATGGATATGAAGGTGTTGGTGCACGACAAATACCTTTCCGGGTTTCAGTCACAACTTCCTTATATTCTCGAAACCTCCAGGGAAGAAGTTCTTCGCGAAGCCGATATCATCAGTTTTCACCTCCCTTTGTCTGCGGAGACTTTTCATTATTGCAATGACGACCTGATCGGTTCCTGTAAGCCGGGAGTGATCCTGATCAATACCTCCCGGGGTAATGTGATCGATACGAAGGCCCTGGTCCGGGGGTTGACATCGGGCCGGGTGGGAGGCGCCTGCCTGGACGTTTTTGAAAATGAAAAACCAAATTCGTTTACCACCGCGGAGGAACAACTCTATTCCACCCTTTATACCATGAAACAGGTGATCCTCAGCCCCCACATCGCAGGTTGGACGAGGGAATCCAAATACAAAATGGCATTCATCCTGTTGAAGAAAATATTGCATTTGTATCGGTCACAAGGCCATTGAATGCGCTCATTTTGCAGTACTTTAAAAAAGGCAGGAAATTTTCAGGTGAAACGGTCAATTGTTTTTTCAAAAAACTACCTTTGCCACAACTTTAATTGAACCCATTTGGATAGATGAAGAACCGTTATTTTGACCTTATCGAACAAACCTTCTATTTTCCGCAGGAAGGTTTCGATATCGAAAACGGATACCTTGATTTTAATGGAATACCACTGATCCATTTAATCAGGAAATATGGCACTCCGCTCAAGCTGACCTATCTTCCGCGCATTGGAGCCCAGATCAAACGGGCCCGGAACCTGTTCAACCGGTCGATGAAAAACGTGGGTTACAACGGGCAATACTATTATTGTTATTGCACCAAATCCTGCCACTTCCGGTTTATCCTGGAAGAAGTCCTGCAGAACGGCGCCCATCTGGAGACTTCCAGTTCCTTCGACATTGACCTCATCCGCAAGTTGTATATGCAGAACCAGCTTGACAAGGACGAAATCATCATCTGCAACGGGTACAAGGCGGGTGATTACGGCAAGAAAATCTGCAAACTGATCAACGAAGGATTTAAAAACGTGATCCCGATCCTGGACAATAAAAACGAATTGAGCATTTACGAGGAACATGTGGAAAACGGATGCAAGATCGGGATCCGCATAGCCACCGAAGAAGAGCCCAATTTCCAGTTTTACACCTCGCGCCTGGGTATACGCAACAGTGAAGTCATTCAGTTTTACAAGGAACGATTGGCCAACAACCCCAAGTTTAAACTGGAAATGCTCCATTTTTTCGTGGACACCGGTATCAAAGACACGATCTATTACTGGGGGGAATTCAAAAAAGTCCTGAAAATCTATTGCGAGCTCAAGAAAATTTGTCCGGAACTGCGGGCCATTGACATCGGCGGCGGACTTCCCATCCGCAATTCACTGGGTTTTGAATACGATTACAGTTATATGATCAATGAGATCGTAAAACAGATCAAGATCGCCTGCCAGGACGAAGGCATTCCGGAACCGGATATTTTTTCGGAATTCGGCAAATATACCGTCGGTGAAAGCGGAGCCACAATCTTTTCCGTGATCGGACAAAAACAACAGAACGATTCCGAATTGTGGTATATGATCGACAATTCACTGATGAACACGATCCCCGACAGTTGGGGCATGGCCGAACGCTTTATCCTGCTGCCCATCAACAAATGGTACAATGATTTTACACGGGTGAACATCGGGGGCATCACCTGCGACAATTCCGACTTTTACAATTCTGAGGTCCATGAAAACCAGGTATATCTTCCTGCTTTTTCCAAGACGGACCCTGAACCCCTTTATGTCGGTTTTTTCCACACCGGCGCCTACCAGGACGCCCTCAGCGGATACGGAGGCATCAAACACTGCCTCATACCCAGCCCCAAACACATCCTGGTGGACCGGGATGAACAAGGCAACATCGTAGACCGCATCTACCTGGACGAACAAAAAGCCGACGACATGCTGAAGATCCTCGGCTATTGATTTTAAACGGATAAATTAACCAGACCATGAGCAATGGAGTGATCAGTGCTTTTATAGAAAAACATTTCAGGCATTTTAATGCAGCCGCCCTGGTGGACGCGGCCAAAGCCTACCAGCACCACCTGGATATCGGCGGCAAAATGATGGTCACCCTCGCCGGCGCCATGAGCACAGCGGAACTGGGGAAATCCCTGGCCGAAATGATCCGGCAGGGCAAGGTCGATATCATCACCTGTACGGGCGCCAACCTGGAAGAAGATATCTTCAACCTCGTGGCCCATACTCATTATAAAAGGATTCCCAATTACCGCGACCTCACCCCGGAGCAGGAACAGGAATTGCTGGACCATCATTACAACCGCGTGACCGATACCTGTATTCCGGAAATGGAAGCCATGCGCAGGATGGAACAACAATTGATCGATGTCTGGAATGAAGCAAAGAAAAACGGCCAGCGTTATTTCCCCCATGAATTTGTATACCAGATCATCCGCAACAAATCCCTGGAAAAATATTTTGAAATCGACCCCGCCAACAGCTGGCTGATAGCCGCCTGCGAACGCAATCTGCCGATCATCGTGCCGGGCTGGGAAGACAGCACCACCGGAAATATGTTTGCCGGCCATTGTATAGAACAAGAGTACGAACCGACCATGGTCCGGAACGGGATCGAGTACATGATGTTCCTGGCCGACTGGTACCTGAAAAATTCGGAAAAGCTCGGTGTGGGTTTTTTCCAGATCGGAGGAGGCATAGCCGGCGACTTCCCCATTTGTGTGGTGCCCATGATCTACCAGGATATGCGGCGTACCGATGTCAAATGCTGGGGTTATTTCTGCCAGATTTCCGATTCAACGACCAGTTACGGGTCCTATTCAGGTGCGGTACCCAATGAAAAAATCACCTGGGGCAAACTGGAAGTGGATACACCAAAATTCATTATTGAATCGGATGCCACGATTGTCGCTCCGCTGATCTTTGCCCATATCCTGGGCTGGTAAGTCCAGGGCCTTCCTGGAAGATATTCGGAATGGATTTATCCCACCAAACCCGCCTGCCTGGAGATTTCCAGCATGCGGTCAATGGAGGCGCGCCCTTGTTCGATCACCCATTGCGGCAGGATGATTTCGGGCAACTCGTATTTCATGCAGGTATAAAGTTTCTCCAGGGTGTTGCGCTTCATATGGGGACATTCATTGCATGCGCATTGGTTGTTGGGGGGCGCTGGTATAAAAGTTTTATCCGGCGATTTCAGCTCCATTTGATGAAGGATGCCGGCTTCTGTGGCCACAATAAATTCTTTTGCCGGACTGGTCATGGTGTATTTCAGCAGCCCGCTGGTACTGCCGATATAATCCGCCATCTCAAGGATATGTGGTTCACATTCGGGGTGGGCGATGAATTTGGCGTTGGGATGCCTTTCTTTAAGCCGGACGATCTTTTCGTGGGAGAAGATTTCATGTACCATGCAGGTACCGTTCCATAGGACCATGTCCCTGCCCGTTTGTTTGATCAGGTACTTGCCCAGGTTGATGTCCGGGGCAAATATGATTTTTTTGTCGGGAGGGATGCTTTTGATGACGTGGATGGCATTGGTAGAGGTGCAACAGATATCGGTGAGCGTTTTTATTTCTGCCGTACAGTTGATATAACTCACCACGACATGATCCGGATATTTGGCCTTGAATTTGGCGAAGAGGTCCGGAGGGCAGGAATCCGCAAGTGAACAACCGGCTTTCAGATCCGGCAGAAGCACCTTTTTATCCGGAGAAAGGATTTTGGCTGTCTCCGCCATAAAATGCACGCCGGCAAACACGATGATATCGGCCTTGGTTTTAGCGGCCTGTTGCGAAAGGCCCAGGCTGTCGCCCACATAATCGGCCAGGTCCTGGATTTCGGACTCCTGGTAATAATGAGAGAGGATGACGGCATTTTTTTCTTTCTTGAGCTTCAGGATTTCTGCTTCCAGGTCCAGCTCCGGGCTTACCGGTATGTGCAGGTACCCGTCACGTTGTAATTGTTCTGCCGAGATGGAGCTCAAAGACATAAAAAGATTTTAAGTAAATGGATCGCGGCATGGTAACGCCTTCGTCCAGACTTCAAAGATAAAGACTTATCGGCTATCCCGCCCCGATCAGAAAGGTTGCAGGCTTTTTGCTGAAAGGCGCCATTCCCATCGTTTTCCATTTTTTGACCGGATGGGTTCTAATGTATTCGTCAGGCCCGGTTAGGTCTATGGCCAGGCATAGACGGGTGGTTTCAGCCAGGTTTGCCAGCAGGGTCTCCAGTAAAGAAAGATTCCTGTAGGGGGTTTCAATAAAAATCTGGGTATATCCTGTCCGCGCCATATCCGCTTCCATTCTTTTCAGCCGATGGATCAGTTCCGGTTTTCCGGTCGGAAGATATCCGTGAAATACAAATTGCTGGCCATTCAGGCCGCTGGCCATCATGGCAAGGGTTATGGATGAAGGACCAATCCAGGGTACCACCCGGATCCCCTGCTCATGGGCCAACCTGACCAGCTGACTGCCCGGATCGGCTATCCCGGGGCAACCCGCTTCGGAGAGCAAACCTGCCGAGGAGCCTTGGATCAGGGCCTGTGTCAACAACGAAAAATCCTGATTTGGATTGTGCTTGTCCATTTCCAGAAAAGTGCATGCATCGATATCAAACCCGGGCAAGAGCTTTTTAATAAACCGGCGTGCGGTGCGTATATTTTCCACAGCGAAGATGCGGAGCCCTGCAAGGATCTGGATATGCTCCGGGATCAAAACCCCATGAAATTCTTCGTCCAGGGGTGAGGGGATCAGGTATAATATTCCCGGGTTAGCCATCCGGTGGAATTATAAATGAAGCGCTTTTCCGGACCAGGCGGCAAATCCAGCTTCTTTAATCGCTTCAGAAAAGGTCGGATGGGGATGGCTGATCCTGGCGATGTCTTCGGCACTGGCCCTGAATTCCATCAGGCTTACGGCCTCCATGATCAGGTCGGCAGCCCGGGCACCCAGGATGTGCACACCCAGGACTTCGTCTGTGGACGCATCGGACAATACCTTGACAAACCCTTCCGTATCCATACTGGCTTTGGCTCGCCCGAGGGCTTTAAAGGGGAATTTGCCGGTTTTGTAATTTTTACCTTCTTCTTTCAGTTGCTCTTCCGTTTTGCCGACGCCAGCCAGTTCCGGCCATGTGTAAACCACTCCAGGAATTAAATTATAATCTATATGCGGTTTTTGGCCGGCCATAATTTCCGCGACCAGGATCCCTTCTTCGGAAGCCTTATGTGCCAGCATCTGGCCACGGACCACATCGCCGACAGCGTAGATGTGTGGTACATTGGTTTGCAGGTGTTCATTGACCAGGATGCGCCCCTTTTCATCCTGTTTCACTCCGGCTTTGACCAGGTCCAGGCCGTCGGTATAGGGTCTCCTGCCAATAGCCACCAGGCAATAATCCGACTGAAGGGTTTTGGACTCTTTGCTGTTTTTATCTGAATAGGTGACCTCGACTCCTTTTTTATTTTTTATCACCCCGTCCACACTATGGTTGAGGTGGAAGACCATCCCTTTTTTCTCCAGTATTTTTTTCAATTCAAGGGCACATTCGCTGTCCATTCCGGGGAGAATGCGGTCCAGGAATTCAATCACTTCCACTTTGGTGCCCAGCCTGCAAAATACAGAACCCAGCTCCAGACCGATCACGCCGGCTCCGATAATGGCCATCCTGCCCGGAACCTCCCGGATATTCAGGGCTTCCGTACTGGTAATGATCCGGTTTTTATCGTAGTTGAAAGCGGAAGGGGTAATGGGTTTTGACCCGGTGGCAATGATTATTTTTTCCGCCTGAACCATTACGGATTGGCCATCGCTCTTTTTGACGTCAACCTGATTGGGACCCGTGAAGGAGGCTATTCCCTGAATGACTTCAATTTTGTTTTTTTTCATTAAAAACTGCACCCCTTTGCAGGTGGCCTCCACCACTTCATCCTTTCTACGTATCATTTGGGGCATGTCAATATCGATGCCTTTCACCCGGAGCCCATGGGATGCAAACTGATGCATAGCCTGATCGAAATGTTCGCTGCTGTCCAACAGCGCCTTGGACGGGATACACCCCACATTGAGGCAGGTGCCCCCCAGGCTGGAATATTTTTCCACCAGGGCGACTTTCATACCCAATTGGGCGCAGCGAATGGCGGCAACGTATCCGCCCGGCCCTGAACCGATGATGAGTACCTGGATGTCCATGGATCAGGAATTTGATGAGGGGGGATTAAACCGGTCTTTGTCTTTATTAAAAGGCGGCCTGGGCTTTCTGCCCTGGTCATTCGGCTTGTTGTTTTGCGGCCTGCCGGGAGGGTTGGGACGATCCCTTTTGGCTTGATCTTGCCTTGGACCCGGTCTGCCCTGTCCTCCTCTGTTGCCGCCCGGCTGATCTGACTGGGGCCTTGGCGGACGGTTTTGGTCGGATTGGGATCTTGGAGGGCGGTTTTGATCCGATTGGGGCCTTGGGGGTCTGTTTTGGTCCTGGTCTGACCGGTTGCGGTTTCCCCTGGACCTGCCTTTTCTACGTTTTTCCTCGGGCAATTCAATCTCTCCGGTGACATCGGCAAATCCGGCATCCTCGGTATCCACCTGGCCACCCGCCGTGCTCATTGCTATCGCTTCACCAAAATCCCTGGGTATTTCACCGCGCTCGTTTTTAAGCCGGATTTCCCTTACTTGTTCGGGGCTGAGCCCGAAAATCTGGGGTTCTTTATTTTTTCCGGTAGTTTCAAGTTCGTAATACATGATTCCGCGGAAAATATCGGTCTTGAGTAAATTGGCAATGCCCAGGGAGGTGCGGATCGATTCAATGTCCATGGGGAAACGGTCCAGGGACTCCATGTACACGTCCAGTTCGTAATTGAGGCAGCATTTCAGGCGTCCGCACTGTCCTGAAAGTTTTGCCTGGTTGATAGCCAGGTTCTGGTACCGGGCCGCGGACGTGACTACCGTTTTAAAATCGGATAACCAGGTCGAACAGCACAATTCTCTGCCACAGGAGCCTATTCCGCCTATGCGGGCGGTTTCCTGCCTGGCACCGATCTGTCTCATTTCGATTTTTACCCGGAATTCCCTGGCATAGAGTTTTACCAGCTCCCTGAAATCAATGCGGCGATCGGCTGTATAAAAAAAGGTAGCTTTTCGCAGGTCTGCCTGGTACTCAATATCTCCAAGTTTCATATCCAACCCCAGGCTTCGGGCCATGGCCCTTCCTTTGACCAGGGCAAGTTTCTCCATGTTCCGGGCCTGCTGCATATGTTCTACATCCCGGTCTGAGGCAGGCCGGATGATTTTGTAGATGACCCGGTCCTCTGCAACATTCTTTTTTTTCATTTGCAGACGGACCAGTTCCCCGCTCAGGGTCACCTTGCCCACATCATAGCCGGAAGCGGTCTCCGTCACCACCCAGTCCCCGGTTTCAATTTCATGATAGGATTCCTTGCGAAAAAATGCTTTATGTGAACCATTTTTAAAACTGACTTCCACCCAGGGAAAGGGCAGGGGATCATCGATCTCCAGCACCGAAATCCAGTCATACGTATTCATTCTATTGCAGCCGCCGGTCGAACAGCCCCCGTTGCTTTTACATCCCGAAGGTTTGTCTTTTGATCCCGTACTGCACCCTACACATGCCATGGCGCAAATTTACATCTTGGACATTCAAATGAGGTGAATAGTTTTTATCTCCTTGTGATTCAGGATGTCACGCAAATTGAGCGACAGGGCGGTAAAAAGGATTTTAGGATTGGCATTTCTTTCCACAAAATAGATATGGTCATCAAAAAGGGTAGCCATGACCTGGATTTCATGGATTTCAAGCCGGGCAGCCAGTCCCTTAATGCCTTTCCATTCGTCCTCGCTGAAAGTCTCCACTTCAGCCGGTTCTATCTTGTATTTGAGGACCTGGCTGATAAAGCGGAGTCCAAATTTCAGAAACTGCCGGTGGACATCCCTTCCCTGGCCGGCAAAACTTTCCACCCAGGACAACAATTCCGCCGCATCCCCTTTGTAACACAAGCGGAGCCAGCGGACCAGTTTTTCGCTGTGCGGGTGCACCTGGTCTGTGACCATACGCATGGCTTCCATCATATTACCTTCCGCCGCACGTACGATATTCCGTGCAAGCCCTTCATCCTGGATCCCGGATTTCTGCACCATGATCCGGACATCTTCATCGCGGAAAGACGGTACTGCCAGGGATTGACAACGCGACAAAATGGTGGGGAGAAGGAGGTCTGCATTTTCAGCAACCAGCAGGATAAGGCTGTCCGGAGGAGGTTCTTCAATCAATTTCAGGAGAATATTGCCTTCTTTTCCCAGGTATTCAGGGAGCCAGACCAGCAGGATGCGGATTTTGCCTTCGTAAATAGTGAGAGATAATTTTTTCAGCATGTTCCTGCATTCCGCCGAGCTGATATTGGATAATTTATTTTCCTGCTCGGAGACTTCCTGCCACATGCTGATATTGAGATAGGGATTGCCGATTACGGCTTGGCGCCAGTCCGGGAGCAGGTCGTCGGATAAGACATTGGTGCCCGATACCGGGAATGAAAAATGGACATCCGGGTGTACCATTTTAGTGGATTTCTGACAGGCGCTGCAAAGACCGCAGGCATCCATTGGCCCCGGATTTTCGCATTGCAGGTATTGGCACAGGGCAAGGCCGAGCGCCAGTTTAGCCCCACCCTCAGGGCCGTGGATCAGCATAGCATGAGGCAGGCGCCCCTGCCGGATCAGAAACAGGATTTTTTCTTTTTCAGCGCTCAGGCCGGGTATTTCTGAAAATTTCATGATGAATCCGGATGCAAGAAACGGAATCCGTGTGACTTTGGCCCGGTTTGGATGAGAAGCAACTTCTTGCCATGGGTCCTTTTCAGAAAGAGAATCCTTCTTTATATTCCGGGCGTATGAGCTGAAAGTTTAGGAACTTTGCAGTTCAAATAAAAAAAATGAAAGCAGCGATATACCGGTGGGGCCATTTTAATGCCGCCCACAGATTGTACAACTCAAAATGGTCGGAGGAAAAAAATAAAGAGATCTTTGGCGTTTGTACCAACCCCAACTACCATGGGCACAATTACGAGGTGGTGGTCAAAGTGATCGGTGAGGTCGACCCCGAAACCGGATTTGTGATCAACCTGTTTGACCTTAAAAACCTGATTGAAAAAGAAATCGAAGACCGGTTTGACCATAAGAACCTCAATTTGGACTGTCCCGAGTTCAAGGATCTCCTGCCGACCGCTGAAAACGTGTGTTACGTGATCTGGACTTTGTTAAGAAGTAAAATGGATGATAAATTCCAGATCTCTGTCAGGCTCTACGAAACGCAGCGAAATTTTGTGGAATATCCGGCGGAATGATTATTTTTTCTTGAGAACCAGGGTCTTGACAATTTCTTCCTGCAGGTTCAGGAGACGGACCAGGTAGATGCCCGAAGGGATGTCATCGATATAATACCGTTTGTTTTTGTAGGCATAAAAAACCTTGGCTTTTTCACCGGTGATATTATAAAGTTCAATCTTACCCAGGACCACGGGTGAATTGACATGGAAATATTCCAGGGCCGGGTTGGGGTAGAGCTGGATGGCTTCACGGTCTGCGGCATGGATCGGAGTGGTGATGTTGAACAGATAAGTGCCGGTGACGGTATTTTCCGGGTTGCCCATTTGTTCAATTTTCAGGGTGACCCTGGCCGTACCCACGATTCCCATGGGATAAACGTGAATGTCCATATTGCTGATTTCACCGGGTGCCAACAGCAGGTGCATGGTGTCTACAGTGGGCACATAACAGAAATTTTTATCACACACGGCACTGGACCATCCTTGGGTAAGGGTCTCGATTTTACGGGTCCATTTAAGCAGAACGGTGTCGTCCGAATTGTTTTTAAGAGAGGCTTTGGCGGCTACGTCCAGATCGGTGGATTTGACCGTCGCGCTGCTGGGATTGGGTCCCAGGCTAAGCGTGACTTGTCCGGCCAACCGGCCAACTGACAAAAACAGGAATATAATGATCACTTGCCTCAATGGTAACTCGTTGATTACATATTAAACAAAAGTATAACGCTGTTAACAATTTTTACCAGCGGGTCCTGTTAAATCTTCAAATATTTTTTTATCATATTTATGAATTAACAATGTACACCGCCCATTCAGAATCCTGGTATAAGATAATGGAAATAGTTGGTTTTCGATACTTCTTGTGATCCCGGAAGGGGAGCCTCGGTCAGGTGATAACATAAAAAAGGGACCCTGAAAATTCAGAATCCCTTTCAAATAATTTATTCCGATTCCTGGCCTTAGGCGATTTCAATCGTTTTTACGGCGGGGATGGCTTCGGCTTTTTTAGGAATAAAAAGCTTCAGAATACCCTGTTCATAATTGGCTTCGATGGCGTCGCCTTCTACGGTTTCGGGCAGGTAAAAACTTCTTTTAAAAGAGTTGAAGGTATATTCCCTGCGCCAGATCTTATCGTTTTCTTTGGCCTCGGTTTCATTTTTCTTTTCCGCAGATACCGTAAGCTGGTTTTTATGCAATTCGATTTTAAAATCGGATTTGTCAAAGCCCGGGCTTACCAGGTCCACATAGAAACCATTGTCTTTTTCAACAATATTGACCGATGCGGTCTTGCCGGCTCCGGTATCATCGGCCCAGCGTGAAAGGAACGGATTATAAGTGATTAGTTTCATGGTTATTAATATTTTATGGATTAGTTAATATTGATTGTTTTGGGCCCCCGGACCACTTCTTCTTTTTTCGGGAGGGTGATCGTCAGGATGCCGTTTTCATAGGATGCTGAGATGCTGTTTTGATTGACCTCCGGGCTGATCCTGAAATTGCGGTTGAATTTGTGGTACGAAAATTCCGTGACGACCTTTTTATTGCCGTTTTCCACTTTTTCCTTGTCCACGGATACGGTCAAAACATCCTTGTCCAGGGTCATTTTGAAATCGTTCTTCTGGAGACCCGGGGCTGCCAGGATGATTTGAAATTGGGTGGCTGATTCCTCGATATTGGCCAACGGGCGGGTCCAGGCCCAACCGGAATCTTTGGTATTGTCCACGTTCCAGACTTTAATAAAATCCTGAACGGCCTGCTCCAACTCTGGGTGCAGAAATGGGAGTTTGAAATTCTTGTGCATATTATGACTTTTAATGCTATTGATCAAACCATATACCAGTGCATAATATGCGCCATTATGGCGTTTTTTTCCAAATTAATATGCCAATATGGCGCATTAATTTGTATTTCCAATAAAAATTGACAGCCCCCAAAGAAAAAAGGCCTGCACTGGGGGTGAAGGCCTAAGGTTGGTGTGAAAATACTTTTCGTCTTGGGAAAAGCATTAATCCTATATATCTGAGGGTTATTTTATTTTCAATTGTTGACCGATCTGGATGGCGTCGGAAGTCAGTTGGTTAAGTTCTTTGAGGCTGGCTACACTCATATTGAATCTGCGGGCGATGCCGAACAGGGTGTCTTTTTCCTGCACGGTATAATATTCGGGATGGGATTCCCTGCCGTTGAGGGATTGTTCAAGCGGAACTCTGACATATTGTAAGGTCTTATTATCGTTTTCGGAGGGAAGGGGGATGGGGGTTGGCTGTGGTGCGGGTGCCGGGTGGATCATCGTTGTTTCGATTTGGACAGTAGTTTCTACCGTTTCCGGAGAGGCGATATTCGGGGCGAATTTGGATTTTCTGGTTAAATAAATTTTGGAGCCAACGGCTGGTTGGCTCCCTGCTTCAATGCGGTTTCTTTTATATAAATATTTTACTTGTATTCCATACAATTGGGAGATGGATTCCATGGTTTCACCCGGTTTGACCAGGTGGAAGGTGGTTTTTTGGTCCGTTTTCTTTTTCTTCTTTTGCAGGAAGATGTTCATGGGGGTGTAGATGGGGGCATCCTCATCCTGCAGGATTTCATTGTATTTCATGATCAGTTCCACAGGTACATCAAAATCCATCGCGATTTCTGCGGGGCTCGCCCGGTGGTCTACATAAACGCTCTTTAGTCCGTTTACTTTTTGAAACGGTGAGCCTGCCTGGCCTGAAAACAACGCCTTGGGCGCTTCGGGGGCCACCGGATTTCCGCCGATATCAAACAAATACAAGCGATAATCTTCAATCAGGCTGATCAGCCTTTTGGCATAATGGGGATTGGTGGCATAACCCGCTTTCTGCAAGCCGACTGCCCAACCTTTGTAATCCTCGCGGGACAGGTTAAACAGGGAAGCATACCGGTTGGTGGTGCGGCCCTCTCCTGTAATGAAGCTGCTGTGCGCAATAAAACTTTCCCTGGCATCTTCGTACACCCGAAAGCAGGAGCGGATGTGGTTTCCATTTTTGTCAAAATCATCATCTTTCAGATAATAGGACTTTCCGGACCATCGGTCTCCGCATTTGATGCCGAAGTGGTTGTTGGCTTTCTGGGCCAGCATGCTTGAGCCGGCATAAGATTCGAGGATCGCCTGGGCGAGTTTAATGCTGGCGGGAATTTTGGTTCGGTGCATCTCTTCAATGGCGATCAACTTGTATTGGTCTATATACGAAGTCAGCCGGGCATTGCCGCCATCCGATGCATGTAAGGCAAGAGAGTACATAAGCAGGATCATTACGTTTTTTGTCATTCTCAGATTCATCACTTTTCTTTTTTCAGGTTTTTGGATAAATGGGCATATGATATATTGATTTGTAATCGTGGAGGCCAAACTTATGCCAAGGTCTGTTAATCGAATTCAAATGCGGCGGTGACGGTTAAATATTGAATTGTGATTCAATTGATTAGACTGTGGCTAAAACATATTAAAACGGTTGTTAATGCGTTGTAAATGTGGTCCGGTGATGTACCTGAATGCCCAGTATGCCCCCCCGGTTCCCGCTATGGAAAATCAGGCATGGGGCCCTAAAAGGATCCGAAACGGATGGAACAACAATGTTTAAAACGCCTTACCGGATTTACCGGAGTGCACCGGGAAAGCCGGGTCAGAAAGCGAGGGGCAGCACGATGCCTGTGGTACGGCGGGCATCGGGGGTGATCTTTATATCCTCCATCGAAAGATCAGGCATCTTCCGCAAAGCATCCTGCAGGCTCTCCCCGCGGCGAAGCCGGTAATGATTATTAAGATCAAGGTTTTCAAACGGGCTTTGATACGAATCCACTTTATTGTAATAAGCGCCAAGCCCGGTGTGTTCTTTACGGTTCAACGGCAGTACGGCCGTGTTTATCTTATGCACCTGGAGTTTGGGCCGCTTGATGAACTTCCTGACATTTCCGCTGATGGAAATTTTGTGGTCACTTTTTATATAGTGAATGAGCAAAGGTTTATTGGTTGCGATCTCATCGGAGTGCATGCCATTCCAATGACGGATATTGTATTTATCCACGTTGAACCATTCTGCAATTTCAGCCAGTTTCTCTCCCGGCTGGGCCTCATAGAGGACATGATCGTAATAAATCTCGTCGATCAGGGAACTGTCCACGATTTCTGCTTTAGAAACCGCGGGCAAAGCAGTCTCCTTCTTTTCAATGTTGTGGACATGATTTTCCACCAGGGGCATAAAACGGGAAGGAAGCAAGAGCGTATAACCCACCGTATTGGATGGGATAAAGTCTTTGCGGTAGGATGTATTTAAGAAACGGATATCCTCAATGGAGATCCCGGTAAGTTCTGAAATTTTCTGAAAACTCAGCTGATCGTATATTTTGATTGCCTGCGTAATCTGAAAATCCAGCCTGGGCGTTTCCGGAACGAGGTAATATTCCGAATAGTGTTTCATCAAATAAGCTGCGGCCAAAAATGCAGGAACATAATTCCGCGTTTCTTTTGGGAGATAATTTCTAAGTTTCCAGAAATTCCGGGAGCCGGATATAGCAATGGCCTGATTCACGCGGCCCGGGCCGCTGTTGTATGCGGCAATGGCCAGCGCCCAGTCTTTGTACTTTCCATGCAATTCAGTCAGGTATTCCAGCGCGGCATCGGTGGCACGATAAGGATCTTCGCGTTCATCCACATATTTGTCGATGACCAGTTGATTCATTTTGGCGGTGCCCGGCATAAACTGCCACAATCCCTGTGCCCCAACCCGGCTGCGGGCACCGGTGCGGAGCGCGGACTCTATGATGCTTATGAATTTGATGTCGTTGGGCAGTCCTTTTTCTTCAATCTTGCGTTCGAAAATGGGAAAATAAATCGACGTGCGTCCCAATAAGACCTCAGTCCATTGGGGCCTGGAGGTCAGATAGACTCTTAAATAGTTTTTTACCTCTGAGGTGAACTTGGGCTCAAATAAATTGGTGACGGCCAGGATCCTGTTTTCAAGTTCTGCTTCGGATAGGTCAACAAATAAATCACGATATACCTTGTTTGCCAGTGCGTATTCAGCAGAAACGGCATTAGCCTTTGATTCGCTGAGGGAGAATGCAAAGGAAAGGGGAAGACAAAGAACGGCAATCAGTACAGTCAGTCGGTTAAGTCGCATGAGTAAATTTGTCGGTTATAAAGCTACTAAGAAAATCAATAAATTTTAATTTATTGGCATTTTGCCATACAATAACATATAGTTTAAAAAGCTATTTGTATTTTCGAATGCTTCGCAAAGGTAGCCTTTAACAGTGGTCCACCTTTTAAAAAAACCTTAAATAAAGCTAATGAAATATAAATAAGGATTGACATCTTTGTCAAGTTTTATCTCTAAACTAATCATTCTCAATAATTTAAAACGTTATTTTGAACTGGAGTCAGGTTTTAGCTAAACGATGGAATTACAGTTTTGCGGTGGCATTCCTGTTCCTGGCCCTGGTCGCTGAGGTCCTCAGCACCACTTTTTGGCAGCAGACGATGTCCATCGAAGCCTGCCGGTGGATCCATTTTATTTCAGGTCTTGTCATTGGACTTGCCTTGCTGTTTGCCACGCAAAACCATACCGGCAAGCAGGATTCGTATCAGCTCGTTTCTTTATTGTTGCTCCTCTTTTTATTCACCTGGGCTGCGATCCGGTTAAATCCATTGTATGAACAAAATCCGCTGGATCACACGCGTGCGGATATGTTGCCCGTCATCCGGGTTATGGCCCGTCGTTTCATTCACCTCGAACCGGTTTATACGATGATCCCCGAAATCTGGTCCGGGGTGATGCCGGTTTATCTTCCGGCACTCTGGCTTCCTTTTGTGCCCGCCGTGGCTGCAGGCTTGGATCTGCGTTGGACCACCCTGATGGCCTTGTTTTTTGGGCTGGCTTATCTTTTTCACCGGGTGCGGGCCAATGTATATTCTTTACTCGTCTTTTTGCCGGCAGGCTTATGGATGGATTACCAGATCAACAACCGTAATGAAACTTTTGTGTGGTCGGAAGAAGGAATTGTATACGGATATTATATTCTGCTGGCCCTTGCGCTCTACATTAAAGCCTACCGGCTGACGGGGGTGATCATGGCCTGCTGTCTGCTCAGCCGTTATGGCATCCTGTTTTATGCCGGGGCCTTGATCTGTTGTTTATATTCATCCGGTGACCGGCGTGCTTTATTAAAGTATGTTATTTCTGCCACCGCCACCGGCATTCTTTTGTTTACCATCAGCGGGGCCTGGGGATATATTCCTGAATTCATCCGGCTCCCGGGCGTATACGTGGATAACCTGCTGGCCAACCCGGCGAAATACCATGATGTCATGAAGGATGCGCTGGGATTTGTTCCGTTGACGGATCCGTCTTTTTATAAATCGATGTTCCGGTTATTGATCTTTTTATTGGCCGTCTTCGCTTTCTTAATGGTGCAACAGTATAAAAAAAATCCGCATCCCTTTGTCCTGCTGGGCTTTCTCAAACTCAGCCTGGTGGTGTTTTATCATTTTATTCCCATCCCTTATACCTATCTTTTTCATACTTCAGTGTGGGTCTCGATGGCCATATTCTTTTTGTATTCGAGCCACCAGGCGGATAATGTGTATAATTTTACGGGATGAAAGGCAAGGGTATCCATTTTCGCGATGTTCCTTTTGACAGTTCCCTGAGAGGGTCCTCGCCACAGCCGCCTATGACAGGTCTCCCTCCATTCCGTGGCGGACCATATGCCACGATGTATGTATCGCAGCCCTGGACCATCCGGCAGTATGCGGGTTTTTCCACTGCGGAAGAGAGCAATGCTTTTTACAAAAACAATCTCGCGGCCGGCCAGCGGGGATTGAGTGTGGCCTTTGACCTGGCTACCCACCGGGGATACGATTCTGACCATCCACGGGTCAGGGGGGATGTGGGTAAAGCCGGTGTTGCCATCGATAGCGTGGAGGACATGAAAATCCTCTTTGACGGGATTCCGCTGGATAAGATGTCGGTATCCATGACCATGAATGGCGCGGTCATTCCCATACTTGCTTTTTTTATTGTCTGCGCGGAAGAACAGAACGTGCGGCCTGACCAACTCACCGGTACCATTCAGAATGATATCCTGAAGGAATTCCTGGTTCGCAATACTTATATTTATCCGCCTGTGGCATCCATGCGGCTGGTGACCGATATCTTTAAATTCACTTCAACACACCTTCCCCGCTTCAATTCGATCAGCGTGAGCGGCTATCATATGCTCGAAGCCGGGGCCCCTCCGCACCTTGAACTGGCTTTTACCCTGGCGGATGGGTTGGAGTACCTGCAATATGGCATCCGGGCGGGTCTTGGGATCGATGAGTTTGCTCCCCGGATTTCTTTTTTTTTCGGGATCGGGATGGACTTTTTTCGTGAAATCGCTAAACTGAGGGCTGCCCGGATCCTTTGGGCAAGGCTTGTAAAAACAGCCGGGAGCGATTCGCCCAGGTCTCAGGTATTGCGCACCCATTGCCAGACCTCAGGCTGGTCGTTGACGCAGCAGGATCCTTATAACAACATAGCCAGGACAGCCCTGGAAGCGCTTGCCGCAGCATGGGGCGGGACCCAGTCCCTGCACACCAATTCCATGGATGAGGCGGTATCCCTTCCAACTCAGGAAACCGCGGCCATTGCCCGGGAAACCCAACTTTATTTGCAAAAGGAAGCAGGCTTTGGACATTGGCCGGATCCGTCAGGGGGGTCTACCCTGATTGAATCGCTGACCGATGAACTTGCAAGGGAGAGTTGGAAAATCATCGAAGAGATTCGTTCCCTGGGCGGCATGACCAGGGCCATTCAGGAAGGCTATCCCAAAAGAAGGATTGAAGAAGCGGCCGCTCTGAAGCAGGCGCGCATAGACAGCGGAGAGGATAAAATCATCGGCCTCAATATTTATCCGCCGGAGCAGGAATCTGTTATTCCGGTCCTTCAGGTTGATCATCAAAAAGTATTGCAAATCCAGAAGAAGCGGCTGGATACCCTCAAAAAAAACCGCAATCAGGGGCGGGTCAACCAGGCCCTTCAGCGTATTACCCGTGCCTGCAGGAACGAAGAAGACAACATACTCGCGCAGGCCATCGAGGCTGCACGAATGCGGGCTACCCTGGGCGAAATCTCTTCGGCCATTGAAAAGGCATTCGGTAGATATCATGCCCCCGCGGGGGGTTTGTCCAAAATCTATGCAGCCCACAGCATGAAAAATAAATATTTCAAAAAGGCGTGTAAACGGGTCCTTGACTTCGAGAAAAAATTTGGGAGGCGGCCAAGGATCCTGATCGCCAAAATGGGCCAGGATGGCCACGACCGCGGTGCCCGAATCATCGCCACCGGTTTTGCCGACCTGGGTTTTGATGTGGACATCGGTCCCTTGTTTCAAACGCCGGCTGAAACGGCGAGGCATGCGATCGAAAACGACGTACATTTTGTAGGAGTATCTACCCTGGCAGGGGCGCATCAGGCCCTTATTCCCGAATTGATCGATATCCTTAAAGAGAATGACCGCGAAGACATAGCAGTTATTGCAGGCGGTATCATCCCGGATGCCGATGCCCGGGCTTTGTTTGATAAAGGAGTGCTTGCCGTATTTGGTCCAGGAACCAATCTGGCCGAAGCGGCTTGCGAATTGATGAAGCTAAGCCTTAGATAAGGAAGAAAGTAGGAAAGGAGAAGGGCGAACGGTGAAAGGCGAAAGGCGAAAGGCTGTCCATGCCTGAATTTGGTTGAAAAGCTTTCTCACAGAAACAAATCCACGGTCACCCGGTCAGCCATAAATTTTCCTTTTCTGGTAAGCCGGTAAAAATTGCCTTCCTGTAAAAGGTGCCCGCTCTGAATGTGTTTTTCCGCGCTTTGGATCAGGTGAGGCCGGAACGATTCAGGCACTTTCAGGAGATCCAGTCCTTCCGCAGTCCGGATCCGGGTAAGGACGAGTTCATTATAGATATGGATGGGGTCCAGTAGTTCTGATTCATAATAAGGCATTCCTTCGGCGATGGCTTTAATATAAACATGGTTATTCGATACATTCCATTGCCGTTCTCCTTCACGATAGGAATGAGCGGAAGGGCCTATACCCAGGTATTCCACACCTTGCCAATAACTGCTGTTGTGTTTGGATTCAAAACCGGCTTTGGCAAAATTGGAAATTTCATAGTGTCTCCAGCCACGTTGTCCTGCTTCATCTATGAGAAAGTCAAATTGCCGGATCGTCTCTTCGTCCTCCGGGGCAGGGGACTTTCCTTTTTTAATTTGATCCGCGAGGATGGTCCTGGGCTCCACCGTAAGGGCATAACAGGACAGGTGCGGAATGTCCAGGTCAAAAGCCTGCAGCAGGTTTCTTCGCCATTGATCCATGGAGGAGCCAGGTATTCCGTAAATCAGGTCAATGGTTATATTGTCATACCCCGCTTCCTTGCTCCATTGGATCGATTCCAGGGCCTGTCCCGCATGATGCGCGCGATGCATAAATTTCAGGTCATCATCCAAAAAGGATTGGACGCCGATGCTCAGACGGTTGATGCCGGCATCACGGAGTTGCCTTAGGTACTGTGGATTCAGATCATCCGGGTTGGCCTCAAGGGTCACTTCGCATTCAGGTTCTACTTCATACAGTACATGGATATGCGAAATCAATGATTTTATTTCGGCCGCCTGGAGGAGGGAAGGGGTGCCACCCCCAAAATAAATCGTCGAAATGAGCCTGCCGGGCAAATAGGTTTTTCGAAGGTCAAGTTCTCGGTGCAGGGCTTTAACCAATTCATCCTTGTATTTGAGATTGGTGGAAAAATGAAAATTACAATATGTGCAGGCCTGTTTGCAAAAAGGGATGTGAATGTAGATGCCTGCCATACCGGTAAAAGGGCAAAATACAGGCTTCCTGTATTTTCGCGGGGAATTGGTCATGAAAAAATGGTCCGGTCTCATCCTTTCCTGTTTATACGCGATAACATCCGTAGCCCAGCAACCTGTAAGACTAACTATCCGGTTTGAGGATCAGGAAGGGGGGCGTCTGCTGAATTCGATTTATGCTACCAAAGACGAAGCGAAAAAAAGAATTCTGGAGATCGTCGACTCTTTTCATTCGAGGGGATTTCTGGCCTGTCACCATCAGATCCTGGCTGAATCCGATACCCTGCTCGAAGTCCTTGTTCATACCGGTTCAGTATATGTATGGGGGAAGGTGGATATGACCGGCATTCCTCTTTCGTTTTTAATCAACTCAGGCCTGCTCCGGCGCAAGGATGTTGACCAGGACTGGAACCTGGATCAATGCAGGTCGTATATGAAACAATTGGCGGATCATCTTGCCGGCCTGGGTTATCCCTATGCTGTTGTTTTTTTAGACAGTACGCGATTGGAAGGACAAAGGATCAACGCAAGGATGAACCTGAACACTGGCCCCCGGGTGATCCTGGATACCCTGGAATGGGATGAAGGCTTGAAAATTTCAACTTCGCTCCTTCGACGAATCCTCGGAATACAGAGCGGTTCTCCATTTAGCAAAAAAAAGATTGACCAGGGGGTAAAGGCCCTGACGGATTATTCCTTTATAGAGCAATATGCCGATCCCGATATCACGCTGTCGAGGAACCTGGCCCGGGTAAGGCTTTATCTTCGGGCTCGCCGTTCAAGCCAGGTGGATGCCCTCATAGGCATACTGCCTGCGTCCGAGCCGGGTGGAAAATTAAAATTCAATGGTAATTTCAGAGCAGACTTATTGAATCAACTCGGAAGGGGAGAGCGGTTCAGTTTTGATTTTCAGAGCCTTCAGTCAAACAGCCAGGAATTGAGAATCAGGACCGGAGCTCCGTTTTTATTTCAACTTCCTTTCCATCCCTATTTTCAGTTTAATCTCTACCGGCGCGACTCCCTCTTCCTGGATGTATTTGTCGAACTGGGTGCTGTTCTACCGGTTGGAAAACAGGGTGAAATCCGTTTATTCCTTGGCCAGAAATCCTCCTCTTTATTGACACCCGACCTGCAACAAATCCTCACCAGCCGGAGTCTGCCGGATGCCCTGGATCTGCGGCTGAATCACCTTGGTGCAGGTCTGCGGTTCAGGCGCCTGGATGCTGAAAGGAATCCAAGAAGAGGGTATTCCATCAATCTTTATGCTCATGGGGCAAGCCGGAAAATCATCTCCAATGTGTCCATCACCAGCCTGAAGGATCCTGTGGATTCCAGTTTTTCATTTGCGGGCTTGTATGACCAGGTTAAAAAAAATGGGTATTCCTTTGATGTACAGGCGGAGGTGGAAAAATATACGGCCCTTGGCAAGTATGGTACCTGGCGCACTTGGTTGCGAAGCGCCAACCGGCAGGCTTCCAGTCCCCTTCAGTTCAATGAGAGATGGAGGCTGGGTGGTTTCAAATTGCTCAGGGGTTTCGATGAAGAATCGATTTTTGCCAGTGCCTATCATCTGTGGACCAATGAAGCCCGGCTCCTTACCGGGGAATGGTCTTATATCCAGGTATTTTCCGACCTGGCCTTGGTCAACCAATTTTCCGGGGATCAGTTTCGGTATGCCACTTTCTGGGGCCTTGGTGCGGGTTTGACCTTCAATACTTCTCTTGGAAATTTATCGGTGTCTGTTGCTGCGGGGAGGCGTTATCCCGATGCCTTTGACCTGCGTGGGATCAAATTGCATATCGGGTACCTTACGGTTTTTTGATTCCAGGGGAGTCCAGGAAAAGACATCAGAAAGAGCGCTCATGGAGATCGCGGAGAACACGGGGTATTTTCCCGATTTCAGTCAAACGGCAATCCTTATTCCTTGGTTTTTTGAATCTACTCCGTGTACCCGGTGGGCTCCGTGCGATGCTGTTGGCGATATAAGAGTGGGCCTACACCTCCTTCTTCTGTATTATTGTAATGCCGTCCCTGAGCGGCAGGATCATCGCCTTCACACGGGCATCGTTTTTTATTTTTTCATTAAATGCCTGGATGGCCCTGGTTTCTTTATCGGGCTGTGCATCCACAACCTTCCCAAACCAGAGGACATTGTCCACCAGGATGGATCCATCAGGACCAAGCAGGGGCAAAACTCTTTCGTATAGTTCTTCATTAAATTGTTTGTTGGCATCGATCCACACCAGGTCAAAGAATCCAGGTAAGGTGGATAGCCTGGAACGGGCATCCCCAATGATCAGGTCCAGTTTATGGCTTTTGCCAGCCAGATGAAAATATTTTCGAATGACGGCCTCATATTCTTCATTCACTTCGATGCAGGTGATCCGGCCCTGATCGGGAAGTCCCTGGGCGAGACAAAGCGCAGAATATCCTGTAAAGCTGCCGATCTCGAGTATACGATGCGGTTTCAGCCATTTACTCAGTTGGATTAAAAACCTGCCCATTACGGGACCACAGGACATAAACGGGTTGACCGTGGAAAGTCCGGTTTCCCTTTCCAGCTGGTTGAGATATTCCGGCAGGTCGTGGCTGTACCGGTTGCAATAATCCAGGATGCGTTCATCCGGCCACATGGGACAATCTTTTTTGCAGGTAAGGGTAGCTAAGGACAGCAATCAGTATAAAAGCGGCGCCGGTATAAAATCCGGCATTCAGTGATTTATTTTCTTTCAATAGGACAATGGCCAGCAGGATGCCATAAACCGGTTCGAGATTGATGACCAGGTTGAGGGCAAAAGCCGAGACATGGTGCAGGGCAAACAGCGACATCGCATGGGCAATGGTGGTGCACAATACACCCAGGATCAAAAGATGGGCCCAATCCGTTTTGGCCGGCCACCAGGAGATGGGTCCGGCGGCGATCTGGTAAAACCAGAGAAGGAGGCTGAGGGTGATCAGTGCGCTGGTCATCTCCATCCAGGAAATATTCCAAACGCTGGCCCTGGTGATGTATTTTTTATTAAGGCTCGAAAATACGGCGGCCAGGAAAGCGGAGAGGAGGCCGGCCAGCACTCCTCCATATCTTGAAGAATCGATGTTTTGAACGACCAGGGCCATGCCGGGGACAATTAAAAAAGCAATAAAAAAATCAAACCGGTTAAACGGTTTTTTAGTCAGAAAGGGCTCGATGAGGCTGAGAAAAAAACAGGTTGTTGCCATGCAGACGAGACATACGGACGCTCCTGCCAGTTTTACCGAAGCAAAAAAACTCACCCAGTGCACAGCGATGATGGCGCCAATACCTGAAAATCGCAGGATTTGTTTCAAAGGCAGCACAGTAAGAAATTTTAATCCACGGGTAAAAAAAAGCAGGCTGACGCTCGCGATCAGCACGCGCCACCATACCAGGCTGAGGGCAGGCAGGCTGATCAGTGCCCCGAGAATCGCCGTAAAACCAAATAACAATACGGCCAAGTGAAGCAGGATATAGGAGCGGACCAATGGTGACATGTATACCGGAACAAGATGAGGCGACTAAATATATGCTTTTGTACAAGATGTTAATTAAGAGCGGTTGAATTATATTTTTCTAAATTTGCAGCTTACTTGCCAAGCATATGAATATCGGTTCGATCGCACCTCATATCGCCTTATACAATACCGAACGCAAAAAGATAGATTTAAATGATTACCAGGGTAAAAAGATCGTTTTGTTCTTTTTCCCTGCGGCCTGGACCGGCACCTGTACGGCCGAAATGTGCTCGGTCAGGGATGATTATTCTTATTATGAAGGGCTCCGGGCGGAAGTGTTCGGGATATCGGTGGATTCGCCCTTTGCTTTGAAAAAATTTAAAGAAGACCAACAGATCGGTTTTGAACTTTTAAGCGATTTCAACAAAGAAGTGATCCGGGCTTATGACGTCTATCGTCAGGTTTTCGTCTGTGAAATGCATGGGGTGGCTGAACGCTCCGTTTTTATCATTGGCTCCGATGGAACCATTCAATATCGTGAAGTGTTAGAAAATCCTGGCAACCTGCCTGATTTTGCCGCGCTGAAACGGGCATTGGAAACTATAAATTAAATTACTCAACTAAGGTCAAATGGATAATTTCTCAAAAACGAAATGGGACGAGGATGTCCTGGTGGACGAAGGCGAGGTAGATCTCGATGATCCCGCCCTCCTGGTGGTTTACAACGATGATGTCAACACCTTTGACTGGGTGATCCAATGCCTTATGGAAGTATGCAACCACACTTTCGAACAATCAGAACAATTGTCCCTGCTCATCCACTTCAAGGGCAAAGCCACGGTCAAGACCGCCCCCTTCGACGATCTGCGGCCAATGAAGGATGCCCTGGTGGAAAGAGGCCTGTCTGCCGTGATCGAAGGTGTGAAACAAACCCATTGAATGGCCTGAATGCAGGAAGGCGCTGCACCGAGGTTTATTCCGGATTCCGGCAAGACCATTGATTTTTGTTCATACCCGGTCGCCTCGATTTCCGGGCAGGATGGCCTGGTGGCCGTGGGAGCCAATTTTTTACCGGGCACTTTGCTGAGTGCCTACCGTTGCGGCGTATTCCCGTGGTTTATTTACAAAGGTTACGCTTACTGGTATTGCCCGGATCCCAGATTGGTTTTATTTCCGGTGGACATCCATGTTTCAAAAAGCATGCATCAGGTCTTTGGGCGGAAGCCGTTTGAGGTCACCTGCGACCAGGCCTTTACCGGTGTCATAAGTGCCTGCGCTTCCGTCCGGCGCAAGAATGAAGATTCAACCTGGATCGACGATGAATATATCGAAGCCTATGTCCGGCTGCATCAGCAGGGTCATGCCCATTCCTTTGAATGCTGGCAGCATGGGCGACTGGTTGGTGGCCTTTACGGGCTGGGCATGGGGAGAATATTCTTCGGTGAATCCATGTTCAGCCTGGAAAAAAATGCCTCTAAAACAGCATTTATTCTGGCTGTAAAATTTTTGGAAAAATCAGGCTTTAAAATGATCGATTGCCAGGTGCCTTCCGCACACCTTCAAAGCCTTGGTGCCATTCCGATGAGCAAAATGGAATATCTTTTAAAATTGGAGTCCCTGGTTACACCTGGCCCCCTGGATGGTTTCTCCTGGGAAGGCTTATTCAAACAGTTCATGCAGAATGAGATGGTCTGAAAAATACGGGCTGATGAGATCCTGGCTGATGTATTATGCCAAACCTTTTAACCGCCGGAGGCTGAGCCGCTTTTACAGGCAATTTTTAAAGCCCGGGGAGCTCGTGTTCGATATCGGGGCCCACCTGGGTAACCGCAGCCAGGCTTTTCTTGACCTGGGCACCTGGGTAGTGGCGGCGGAACCACAGCCATTGTGTGTAAAATACCTGGTTGAACGATTTGGACATCAAAATCGGTTTGAATTACTTCCCTATGCCATCGGCCGCGAAGAAGGAATCATTGATTTCCACATCAGCCGCAAGAGCCCGACCCTCTCCACAGCCAGCAGCCCGGACTGGAAAAACCAGATCAATCTTTATAGCCGGATAAAAGCCACCTGGGATGAGATCATACAGGTCAGACAACATACCCTGGACCAGTTGATCGAATGGCATGGCCTTCCCCGTTTTTGTAAGATCGATGCCGAAGGATTTGAATGGGAGATTATTCAGGGTTTGAATCAGGGTATACCCGCTCTTTCCATAGAATTTCTCGCCTTCGATACGGCCAGGATCATTCGTTGTATCGATAAACTGAGTACACTGGAAAATTACCGGTTGAATTTTTCACCCGGGGAAAGCCAGCGTTGGTTGTGGAAAACCTGGCAACGACCCGAAGCGGTTATTGATATCCTGATGCATGAAGGATTGCCAAAGAGGTTTGGAGATTTGTATTTCCGGGTCTATCATTGATTCCGTAATTCGACGTCAATCCTTACTGGTTGCCTCAGCGGCGAATAATAAATCAACTGCCAATCCTTCCCGGTAAAAGAAAACCGCCTCTCCATGCGGTACCCGGTCATCAAATGAACAATTACTTCGCGGATCAGGGTGGAATCGATGACCTGGAATTGTCTTTCGAAAGCCGTATCCATTGGATTAAAGGGGTGGTGGAGATGCCAGCTTTCTTTATTCCAGTAATAAGTCTCTCCATAACGCGTGGTGTCCATAGCTTCAGGCAGGCCTTCCAGGGGGAAAAGAATATGGGACATCTGGAAGAGACTGTCGGTATGGAACTGGGTATAGAAAGCGTTAAAACCAAGCGTGCCGGGTACCGGTGGAAAAGAGGGTTGCAGGGAGGGGGCCGGTTTGCAGGAAGCCAGGAGAAATATTAAAATCAGAGCCAGGAACCGGTCAAATCCCGGAACCATAGACCAGGGTATAATCCGGCAATAACTCCAGCCAGCGCATTTCGAAAGGTATTTCCCGTTCATGATTCAATAAACGGCATGAAAATACCTCATTATTGTCCAGGATCTCTTCCAGATTGATCCACAAGTCTTTTTTAAAATCAATGCCACCAAGGCCATAAGCTTTGAACATGGCCTCCTTGGCACCCCAGATCCGGTACAGGTATCGACGGTACTGGCTTCCCCGGAGCCGTTCCATCTCCCGGGGAAGTAAAAACTTGGCGGCTATCCGTTCTATCCGTGCTAGGTTTTTTTCGATATCCACTCCGCAGAGGCGGTGCGCAATCAATACAGTCGCCACCTCAAAGGAATGGCTGATGGAGATATACCGCGCATCGTCCCTTAAAAATGGTTTGTTGGATTCGTTTTTCAGGATCACCTGGGGGCTTTCCATCATCCGGCTGAGGAGGTACCTGGCTGCGAGGGATTGCAACCTTCGCTGCTCCGGGAGTACCGGCAATTGCCGCTGGTCTTCCTGGAGCTGGTCTACAAAAAAGGATTCCGGCTCTTCGATTTTCCAGACCCCGATGTGGTAAAGGCTGTCTTCGTGATGAAAGATCTGGGGCATGGCAGGGTAAAATTAGGCAATCCCGCGATCTGGGGACATGCCGCAATTGGAGAGTTAAAGTCCAGGGGTACAAAGAGCGCATCCATCCTAATAGATTCTCCTATTTTTGTTGCCTTTTAATTATGATCCTCTCTGACCTTAAAATCCTGGAAGCCATCGATAATGGATTGATTTTGATAGATCCCTTCCGCAGGGAATGCCTGGGGACCAACAGTTACGATGTGCACCTGGGAAGGTATATCTCGGTTTATGTTGATGCCGAACTCGACGCGCGTCGTCACCACCGGATCGAAGAAATGGAAATCGGCCCCGGAGGATTCCTGATGCAACCGGGCAGGCTTTATCTCGGGGTTACCGAAGAATATACCGAGACCCACCATACCGTTCCTTTCCTGGAAGGCAAATCCAGCATCGGCCGGCTCGGGATCGATATCCACGCCACCGCGGGCAAGGGAGATGTGGGCTTTTGCAATTATTGGACCCTGGAATTGTCCTGTGTTCAACCGGTCCGGATCTATGCAGGAATGCCCATTGGTCAATTGATATATTTTGCCGTGCAGGGCGATATTGACCGGCCTTATGATAAAAAAATCGATGCCAAATACAACACGCGCAACCCCAAACCGGTCGAGTCCATGATGTGGAAGAATAAATTTTAAAAAGCTGTTTTTTATAGCTGATGGCTGATAGCT
>CAYOPD010000009.1:50094-68459 GCA_964405735.1 uncultured Saprospiraceae bacterium
ATAGCTGATGGCTGATAGCTCACCCCTCACATCATCTCCTGCCAGGCCAGCATTCCGCCAAGCAGATTCCTGACTTTTTTATACCCCGACTGTTCCATCATGTATTTTGCCATTCCGCTGCGGTTGCCGGACCGGCAATAAACCACAATTTCCATTTCCTGGTCTTCAGTGAGGCTGTCCATGACCAGGGGTAGTTCTCCAAGTGGGATCAGCCGGCCACCGATATTAAATTCTTCATGTTCATAAGGCTCGCGCACATCGATGAGGACAAAATCATCGCCGCGCTCCAGCTTGGTTTTCAGTTCCTTTACTTCAATGTCCATCATACAATCAATTGGGACAGCTGTCCGGTTTTTTTGAATTAAGAAAAATGCGCATGGTGTCCCCGCTTTTCATCTTGACTTCCGGATCGAACACCGGCTCCTGGTGGATCACAAAACTGGCATTTTTATCATCAATCACATCTTCTTCCACTTCCTGGACATTGAGTCCGAGGCTGGTGAGTATAAAGCTGGCGGCAGAATAGGTCATGCAGACAATATCGGGTACGGGAATTTCAGCCCCTGTATCGGTCGACAGGATAAAATCAAGCACGGAACCCTTGGCAATCCGGCTGTCCTTTTTTTCAAGGCTGGCAGAAAGAATGGTATCCCCATTGTAAATCACCCCCATGATATAGTTCACAGGTCCCGCGTCATAGACATATCCCGCAACATTGCTCCGGATGTCAAATCCTTTTTCCAGTTCTGCCTTTTTTACTTCATAACTTCTGCCGTAAAGGGTGGGAAGGGAGGAAAGCGGGATGAGATCAGCATTGTATTTGGTGACCACGACGTAAATTTTCCTGTCTTCTTTCACGAAGGAACCCGCCTCGGGTGTTTGCTGAAGAATGATGGAACCCGGTTTATCCACCCAGAATACCGAATCAATCGTTACCAGTTTAAAATCGTGTTGACGTGCCAGTTTAGAAGCTTCCTGGAGTGTTTTTCCCGTGAAGTCGGGTAATTGGATCTGCTGGCCGTGCCGGGTGTACCATTTCATCCACCAGGCGGTCAGTAAGAGTAAGCCAAATAAAAACAATAAGATGGCTAAAATATTGCGCCATACAAAGGCGTCTTTAAGCAGAGGGGTCTTAGTATCCACGAACTTCAGATCAGGCCACAAAAGTAACCCCGTATATCGGAATTAGGTATAAGATTTATTCTAATGTATAGCAAATGAATTTCTTTCCGAATACTTATTCCCAGGCAACCGGGCTCCGTGTACCGGAGGAAAAGGTCAATGCAGGTGAACCACTTTGAATACCAATACCTTATTCCCCCGGACGAGCTGAATGAATGAAAATGAAGTAATAGAGCCGCTGGACGAGAGTTGCAGCCTGCTGGTTCCCTGGATAAGACCTGATCCCAGCAGCCTGCCAGCCTGATCAAACCAGCGATACCGGGCAGGGGAAGAACCCTGGTTTTCGAGATAAACCGCGCCTGCTGTTGGATTGGGGTATAAACTGAACTGCCCTGCAAAGGCTTCATCCCGGGTCAAAATCGTCACATCGTTCAGCACGTTGATTCTGAAGGCGAACCTGCCCGACCAATTGTTTTTTTCATCAAATGCCAATAACGAAATCAGTTCTGAAGTATCTGCCCGTACCAGCCCTGCCGAAAAGGTGATCCGCCCGGCCTGGAGATCAGCCTGGGTAAAAACATCCCCTGCAACAAGGGTATCCTGTCCTATCAGCCAGGTACCCAACCCGGAATTCTGCAGCAACATGATTTTGATGTTTTGAGGCTCTGAATCGGAATCAATGAGGTTCAACCTGCCGGTTGTGAGGGCAGCCGACCTCAATTCAAAAAGATCCATTGGCAGGTTGGTTGCGGCTACAGGCCCTGAAGACGTAATCGATCCGCACAATTCCAGGGACCAACTGTCGAGGCTCCCTCCGGCTCCATTGTTGAAATCGCGAAGACGAAGGGTCCAGTTACCCATTGAACCGGAGAGGATCAGTTTATTCAAAGAATCCAGGGGACGGTGTGCTTTGCGGTCGGTTAGGGGACAGGTGACGGCTACCGGGGCATTATCATCCAGGGTCAGGTTAAAATTACTCAGGTTGTTGCATTGCCTTGACCAAAGGGTAATGGAATCCCCGGATGGAGCCTTCAGCCAGACAGAGAGATCACCGACAAATTCATGGGTCCCGGAAAGGTTTGGGATCCGGACCTGCTTCAACTGAATCTGATCCCCTACGAAAATCGTTGACGTCACGGAAGGAGTCCCGGTGGCCGAGATCAGCCTGGGGGTGTCTCCGGCTGGATAAGTCTTGCAGGCCAGGGAGATGGTATGAAAGATGGCAAAGGGCAACCCTGTCTTGGAACAGGCTTTCACCGGCAGGATCCTCCAGAAATAGATTTTGTTGCTTTCGAGTTCCGCTTCAGGCACAGCCAGGGTATCCCCGGTGACAAGGCGGGACCATAGCGGATTCAGGAAACCCGGTTCATCGGATACCTCAATTTTATATTCATCCCTTTCAGGTAATTTTTCCCAACGGAATACAGGAAGGACCGGAACCTGGTCAGCATTGTCTTTTGGACTGATCAATAGAATATTTGCGGATACAATCCGAACAGTAAAATCCAGGTTTAGCGTATCTGAACCGATGGCCAGCAAGGTGATGACATACTGGCCAGGGGGAGTGAGGGGATCCGCAAACACCTCCAGGCTCAGCGTGTCCAGCGGTCCAAGCCGGGATCTGGAAAGAGTGATTGAGATAAATGGTTGAAACGGATTGGAAGTTTGAATCCGGAGCGAATCGCCGGATGAGGAAGGGGAGGATATGACGTGGTATACACCGCGGTCTCCCGCACAAAGGGTTTGGATATCCGGGAGCAAGCCGATTTGTAGCTGTCCCGGGAATACATCCTTGATCACCAGGTCCGCATCATTAATATCAAAAAAAACATTCTGAACAGCTTTGATTTTTATTCTGCCTCTGCTAACCGGGCGGTCCGGAAGGCGGATCCACTCCCCCCCGTCATTTGCCGTTTTTGATTTTAATAACGTATTGAAGCGGAAGCCACCATCTTCGGATAACCAAATGTCCACCCATAGGCAACTAACAGGGGCCCGGTCCGTATTCTTCACATCCCAGGTAAGATAAATCAATCCTCCCTTTGAAAAAGTATCACGGGTATTTTGCGATGAGATCCTGAATGGACCCGAACCCGCATCGCTTTGAAGGGCAATCTCTGACCAATGCACTCCTCCGCCGTGTGGGTCATTGTCCCTTGCCGTCAGTCTGAATTTCATGGGGCGGCTGGTCGAAGGAAGAATTTCAGAGATTTCCTGGGTGTTGGCCAGGATGGACTCGATCCTGGGAAAGGTACGGATACCGGAATTCCCGGGGAGCAGTGATCTGAACAACGGGGCTGTGCCGGCCGGCATACCCAGGGGACTTTTCTGACCGAGGTCCATTTCTTCCCAGGTATAGGTTAGTGCCTCTTTATCGTCAAGGGCCAGTCCTTCCAGTTCAAATGGGGTGAAGATGGGTATCGTGAGATTGGAGGGACTCAGGGACATCGAGGTGGGTTCCTCATTTGTGGTGGCCGAAAGTGTACCACATAGGGATCCGATACCCATCCGGGAATAGGTCCTGATTTGTTCCAGGGAATAGCCATGAAAATACGGGTCGGAGATGCCCTGCACATAATTGGGCCCGCAATTGCTGGCTCCGGCATAACTCATGAGGGTGCTGCCACTCCCCGGTTCAAAAGCACTGGAAGTGCTTTCATTTTCATTGTCGCAAAAATTGAAAGTGTGGGTGGCGCTGAATTGATGACCCAGTTCGTGGCAGGGAATATGATAAAAACGGATCCCGCTATAAATTCCAAAGGTGCTGCTTACCCCGGCCCCTTTGTTTGCACCACAGGTGGTACCGAGCAGGGCTACTCCACCCGCGTTGGTGCCGAACACATGGCCGACGTCGTAATTGTTCAGCCCGATCCGGTCATTCAATACTTTCGGATTTTGGTCCAGCATCTGGGTTACATTGCCGTTGGCATAAGGATCGTTGTCGGGGTCCATAAATATGAGGGTATCGTTGTTGGCCACCAATTGGAACTGGATCGCATTCTCATTGACATAAACTGCATTGATCCTGGAGAGGTGGCTGTTGAGGGCCGCAAGCACAGATTCAACCGTGCTGCCGTGCATGCGCGAAAATTCCCCGGTAAGGGCCAGTGCAAGACGATAAGTCCTCAGGTTTGTTTTTTGACTGGGGAGGCTTCTGAATTCAGCCGGATGCAAGCGGGTAGAGTCCGGAGAAGGTTCCAGGGTAGTGCAATCAAAGGTTTGATGAAAACCGGGTTCATGAATCATTCCTTCAGTAATGACATAGAAGTCCGAAATGCTATCGGGTTCGATAAAATAGGAATGGCCGTCGTGGAGAATAAATGCGGTCAACTTTTGTTTAAACAGATCGATCCGGATCGTAGGTCCTGCATTTGAATTGCAATAGGTCTGAATGGCCGGGTATTTGGCGGCCAGTTCGGGAGTGAAGTTGGAGCAGGGAACCAGGGAGGTGTTGATGAATTCTTTTGGTCCAATGGGAAGGGATACTGTTAACGCGTTTTGCAGGTCCTTAAAAAAATCAGAGGCATCCAGTTTGAACCAGGTCTTTTTTTCACCCGGTGAGTCCATGACCCTGTTTGGAGCAGCATGCCAATACTTTTGTGCATATAGTCCCGGACATAAACTAAACAACAGAATAATAAACACGGCTTTCCTCAACTTTTTCAATGGGCATGGATATTTCATCAGTATATCTAATTCTGCATAAAGGTAAAGGTTAAAAACTGGCAATGACTTGTACACGTCCGGTCTGGATAAGCCGGCTTCTTTCGCTTTTCCGCGCATCGTAACCGAGTCTCAGCATGGTATTTTTCTGGATTTCCCGGTCTACATTCACACTCAGCAGCAGGTTGCTTCCCGGGCGAAGGCCTTGCAACATGGAATATTCGATCCAGGCATTGCTCGGCCCGCTGTAATCAATCCCTATAATGCTGAATGTGGACCGGATACTCCATTTTTCCATTGCCTGCGAGAGGCCTTCCAGCCGCACTTCCCGCAAAATGGATTTTTCATCGCCCAACCTGTTACGGCTCCATTTTTGCCTGAGGGCCAGGGTCAATCGCATGGCGTTGCTGGCCTGGATCTGGATCCTTGGTTCTGCAATATGGCCTGTGATCGAATAATTTCTAGCATCAAAAAATTCCAATTCGCTTTTTTGTTGCTGTCTGGCAAGATAGGATTCAAGGACTGCCCTGGGATGGACCAGCAGCCTGGAACGGAAAAAATATTCAATGAGATCCCGGTTTTCAAAACCCGTAGTCAGCAGTTGTTTGTTTTGGCTGATCACCTGGCCCACCTGCAATTCAAAGCTGGGTTTGTTCCGGTTGAAAAAAAGCTGGTTACGGATCTGGGCCTGCAATCCTGCAAGGCTGCTGTCTGACCGGAATGGACTCTTAATACCGCTTTCCCCGGTTTGTTTCCATACAATGTTGAAATTGGACACCAGGGCAAACCGCTGCCACCATTTCAGGCTACTGGTATTTCCAAAAAGCCTTGATGGGTCGATCTCCAGGTTTTGCAAAAACAAATGATTCCGGGTCCTGATAAATTGGTTTCCCGTGACCGCGAAGCGGATGAATTCCCCCTGGTCCTGGAAAGGGGCAAGGACGAATTCGGAAACCTGGGTCACCGAGTCCGCATTGATATCAATCCAGGTATAATAGCCCTGGCCTTTATTCACCCTGAGATAAGTGTATTCCAGTGCAGGTTCCTGGCCCGATCCGGATTCCAGGGTTTGGGACAAATGGATAAAGTCCTGCCGGGTCCGTGTATTCAATGAATGCCGCAAGACCAGGGATTTGGTTTCTTTGTCGAATTGCTGGTTAATGATTTTATTAAAACGCAGGGATCTTCTGCTCATGGTAAATGCCCACAACGTGTTTCGGGCCAGTTGCCAGTGTTGTTCAAACTGCCAATCCTGGGATTGAAAATAATCCTCAAATTTTTCACCTTCAATGGTTTTGTCCTTCCGGTAAATGTGACTCAGCCGGTAATTCATGTTCAAACCGCTGATTTTGCCGGAAAGAAAGGATCTGAATTGATGATAGGCAAAGCTGTTGCCAAGCAATAGTTCATCCCGGCCCTGCGATTGTTTATTGATCTCCGATTCAAAATTAAATCCCAGCTTGTGATTCCCTTTGAATGGTAAAGTTTGCATGACTTCAACACGGGGCCTGAAGAAGGTGCCTTCAGCCAATCCCTGGTTCTGGAGGGTCATGGAGCCATAACTGCTGATTTCAGTGGTTTTCAGATGAACCTGTCCGTTCCAACTGTGGCGGGAGCCCGAAAAGGATTCATCCCTGCCATAATGCTGGTACTGATACAGGACATCCGCGGTTTTGCTCTTCAATTGGCTCCTGGCCGACCAGAGCAATTCATTGGATGCCGCCAGCGTTCCCGTGTTCAGGCTCCAGTCCCTGTTGAATTCGGGGTTCCGGAAAGGTTCGAAATAACTGAAGCGACGGTTGATTCTTTCAACCCCCAGGGTACTCGTCCAGTTCATGTCTCCGCTCCCAAGGGGTTTCTGATAACCCAGTTCCTGTTTCCACGCGAGTCCTATATCATCCTTCTTATCTTTGGTTGAATAAAGGTTGAGGTCGAGATCACTCAGGCTCAGTTCGGTCCTGGTAAACAAACCGGACTGTGGTCTGTATTCCACCCGCAAGGCATGCTGGCTTTGTTGTTTAGGAGCGGTCAGGGTGCTCACCGGTTCGTATTCTCCGTTTTTAACCTGTGTCACGGGATCAGGGGATACCCATCGATAGCCTCGTCCATTCGTAAATAATCCGGTTTCCAGGATATAGTTGCCCTGGCCTGGACCAACATAGCTGAACTGGGCTGTATAGGAACCCCGACTTGCGATGATCAGGATGCCGGAATAAAGCACCTGGGAGACCAGGGTATCCTTCAAGTCGTACCTGACCAACTCCGCGGAAAGGCCCTCCGTATTTTTTCGAATGGTTGGCCGTACTAATTGGTTCAATTGGTCACCGGCCTCCTTCAGTATACGGATATCTTCCGGGTTCAGATCCTGGATGATATTGGATGATTTATTATCCTGTTCGCGATAACTGTTCCATTGGACGGTAAGATCGTTTTTCTGGTATTTGGATTGAAGGCTCCAGGCCGATTTGAGAAAGGACTGGTTGGAGTATTCAAATTCAACGACCAGGCGGCTGTTGCGGTTGAGCATCCTTCTGGAAGTGAAACTGATTTCAGAGCGGTTGTAATCCATGACATAGTCTTGTTCCAGTCCGCGGCTGAGCAGGATACCATCAAGGTATACTTTTTCCGAACCTGAAAGGACGATGACAAACAATTCATTGGAATTCCCGGTGAGCCGGTAAGGGCCCTGGTTGCCTTCCTGGATTTCGAGGGTTTGCCTTTTAAAATTGCCCCGGGCTATGGAACCATGTACCTGGGTTGAAAGAATGCCCCCGTCACCGAAAGTATGTTCATTGGAATAACGCAGCCCTTTGTATTTTTTCAAATACTTCATGAAATAAGTCCCGTCCGGGGAAAGTTGCTGGTCACCGGCCAGCAGGGACTGGTTTTTTCTTTTTATTTCAATAAATACCTGGTCGATTTCATTGAGCTGTTGGGTATTGCCGTCGGCCTGGAGGGGGATGTTTTCATCGCTGATGGCGGCATGGATCTCGATATCGTTTCCCAGTTTTCCATTGACCTGCAGATTGATGTTTGAATTCAGTACCAGGCTTTGGTTGTTGCCAAAACTCAGACCGCGGCCAAAGGCCCCTGCATAATCCACTTCGTCTGTATTGTTTGGCCGGGAATCTGGCTTTGACTTTGAAAATTTATAACTCAACGGAAGTTCTGCCGAAGCAGCCGGAAGCCAGGCTGTGTCACCAGCATAGACGCGGATATCGGGATCGAAGGCAAGGACCTGATATCGGATGATCACCGGCAGGCTATCGGCGTTTGCCCGGGTGATGCGCAGGATTTTGCCGGATGCCTGATACTTTCCATCAAACGCTTTGCCATCTGTCCGGTTGACCGATACTGAAGATGGAATGATGTACTGGCTGTCCCGAAGAATGAAGCTATCCAATATCTTGAAATGACCACTGCGGATCGTCTCAGTACTCTGAGCTTCGGCGTGGTAGAAACCGGTGATCCAAGACATGCTGATGACCAGGATCATCCACCTGGACAGGCCGGAACTTTTCGTCGAAAGCGTAGCCTTCATTCCCTAATAGCCTTGTTTTCTGACCACCAGGTCCCCTTCCCGTTTCCATTTCCACCGTTTGTGGGACCAAAGCCAGTCATCCTGGTGTTTTTTCAGGCAGGATTCGAGTTTCTTGGCATAAAGTTGTATGATTTCCTCTTCTGAATAATCAGGCGGATGTTCAATGAGTTTGGACAGGGTACATTCGTAGTATCCCTGCCGGATCTTTACTACCTCGAAATAAACGATGGGCATATTGTGCTTTTTCGCGATGGTTGCCGGGCCATGGACGAAGGCCGTATCCTGATTAAGGAATTGCGCCCATTTCGCCTTGGCGATGACCGAGGGGTTCTGGTCTGCGATCAGGAAAAGAATGGAAGGGGTAACCATCATGTCGATCAATTCGCCGGTTTTTTTGTCCGACCTGAGCGTAATGCCCTGGCTGGATCTTTTTTTATAAATAAACCGGTCGAGATGTGGATTGGCCAGAGGCCGGTACACCGAATAGCAGGGAAGCCCAAGGACAGGTTGTGTAAGAACCGCGCCCAATTCAAAATTTCCAGTGTGGGCAGCGACTCCGAGGATCATTCGATTTTGGGCAATATATTCATGAAGCAATTCCGGGTTCACATATTTGAAATGACTATGATACCTTTCGATTCTCCATCCATAAGAAGCCAGGCTTTCTATCAGCAGGTCAGCCAGGTTTTGATAATATTTTCGCCTGAGCGTGGCCAATTCGACAGGGGATAACTCTGGAAAGGAGTTTATTAAATTCCGGTTGACCACACCTTTCCGGTACCCGAGAATATTCAATAAAAGAACCCGGATCCCGCCTGAAATCACATAGAGGCCCCGGTCTGGCAGGACTGAAAGAAAGGCGATCACCGCCCGGAAAAAGAAATACACCAGCCATTTCATCAGCCGCCAAAATTAATTACCTTGGATCGTTGAAGTGTCATTTTTGCCCGACAGAACCCAGAACAGAATGAAAAATAGAAGACAATTCTTAAAAATGGCTCCGACCCTGGCCAGTCTTCCTCTTGCCGGCCTGGCTGATAAACCGGGTGTCCAGCCCCCGGTCATTGTTTCCACATGGGATTTTGGACAGGAAGCCAATAAGGCGGCCCTTAAGGTACTCGAAAATCAGGGCTCAGCACTGGATGCTGTAGAAGCAGGTGTGCATGTTCCCGAAAACGATCCTGGCAATCAGAGTGTGGGTTATGGAGGACTGCCCGATCGCGAGGGCATTGTGACCCTGGACGCCTGCATCATGGACCATCGGGGAAGGGCAGGGTCCGTCAGCGGGCTTGAAAACATCAGGCATCCGATCTCGGTTGCCCGCCGGGTGATGGAAAAAACGCCGCATGTGATGCTGGTTGGCGACGGAGCTCTTCAATTTGCCCTCTCGGAAGGTTTTCAAAAAGAAAACCTGCTGACCGCTCAATCAAAGGAAGCCTGGGAAAAATGGAAGGTCACCTCCAAATACCAGCCTCAGATCAATATCGAAAATCACGATACCATTGGTATGATTGTGTGGGACCATAAAAAACAATTCGCCGGTGCATGCACGACCAGTGGACTAGCTTATAAAATGCATGGCAGGGTAGGGGATAGCCCGATTATAGGGGCAGGCCTTTATGTTGATCAGGGAGTGGGTGCCGCTACAGGTACCGGCCTTGGTGAAGTGGTGCTGAGGCAATGTTCCGCTTTCCTGATTGTTGAGTTGATGCGCAACGGAAAATCTCCCCAGAAAGCCTGTGAAGAAGCCATCCTGAGGATCATCCGCGCCAATGCCAATTACCGTGAATTTCAGGTTGGATTCCTCGCAGTAAATACCAAGGGCCAGGTTGGTGCCTATGCCATTCAGCCCGGTTTTTCCTACGCAATGTATAAGAATGGGAACCACCAGGTACTCCCGTCAAAATCCTACCTGGCATGACCCACACGTTTTCCATCATCTATCCTCAACCCATTTACGCCGAAGGCCTGTTAAAAACCATTGAAACCCATCCGGTTTACAGGTTCCAGTGCATTGGACAGACATCTTCTGCTCGTGAAGCGTTGATCAAAGCATCCGATTGGATCGCTGACCTGGTCATCATCGGGATCCATTCCAAAGGAGCCGAAGAACTGAAACTCATTGAGTCCATCCGTAAAAAATCGAAAAAGGTCCATATCCTGATCATTGCAGGCCAGGAACACCTGGACACCGTCCGGCGTGGCTTGGTCAAAGGGGCAAACGGATTTATCTTTGCTCATTCCGAACCGGCTATCCTGATGGAGGCCATAGAAGCGATCTTTCAAAAACAAGTTTTCCTTCCCGGGGGATTCCGGATTCACCCTATCCCCGTCCCGGCACCCAATACCCTGCGGATCAGCGGCCGGGCTGATTTTCATATTACGGACCGAGAAATCCAGGTACTGAAACTGATTTGCCGAGGATATAACAATAAACAAATTTCAAACGATCTGTTCATTTCCGACCAGACGGTTGCTGTTCACCGGAAAAACCTGTTCCGGAAATTGGGTGTCAAAAACAGCATCTCCCTGATCCAGCTTGCCATGGAAAAGAAAATGATCGGCTGAGGCTGGAAAATTTAACAAAAAGGGGATAAATCTCATTGATAATCAAGCTACTTTTGTCCCAATTGCTCGATTGAGCGATACGAATTTAGAACCAGAACTTAGACAATTAGAGTAAAGTGCCAGGCTTTCACTCATATCTTTTTTTTAGCAAAAGCTTTCATAAGCTTTTAGGGCTGATTGTGTTTATTTTTCTGGTTTTCAGTTTTATACCTCTATTGAGCCAGTCCAAAAACCTCATTCACGGCAAAAACAAAGCATACGACAGTGCACAAGTTTTCACCGGGGACAAATATTATGATTCTGGTGGCCCCGGCGGAAGTAAACTCACGGATCAACCTGGCAATTATTCAAACTGTTCAGATCCCTTTAATGAAAGTGCCAATTGTACTTCCTTCTTTACCCTTTGTTCCAATGAGGATACGGTTTCAGTCAATTTTATAGCCTTCCAGATCGTAACGGGGGACCGGCTGAGGATTTTTTCCGGTTCAAAGCCTGCAGGCACCATCCTGTTCAACAGCCTGACCCAGGGGGTATCACTTAATGGAATGAAACTGACCACGGGCACTTACATCAAAAGTAAGGCGCCCGACGGCTGCCTCACCTTCGAGTGGTTTTGTACCACGATCGCTAATTCAATTGGCTGGGAAACGGATATTATCGTTATTGGTAAAAAACAGCCCGACGACAGTCTTTGTACCCCGGTTTGCAAACCAATCGCTTCAATCCAGATCCCCCTGGATACCTGCTATAAAGTACTGGGTGCTGCAGATGTGCTTACGGGCTACAATCCGACCTGTGTTTATTCCCTTCAACTGTATTATCCTTTCGGAACAGACCAATTTTCCCTGCCTGCCGTCAATGCTTCCCATTTAAATGCCAACTTTTTATATGAAATAAAGTCGGGCGATGGCCCGGGTTCCTGTTTTGGATACCTCCAGGTGGGACAGGAAAGCCTGCCCTTTAGCATTTGTACCAGGGATACCGTGGAGTGCACCTGGTGGCAACAAAACCAGGATTTGAATCCGGACGTACGGACTTGTTCCGGCTTTCAATACCATATAAACAAGACTACTTTTACTGCTTTAGCCTGTGACGAAAGGTTTTCAGGAATGATCATCCGGGAGATTCATTTTGGAGGATTGTCCGATTCGATTTGTGCCGACACCCTGCTGTTAGAGAAGCCCAGCCTGGATTCGCTGGTTTGCCCCTCGGACCTGACCATATCCTGTGATTGGAAGGGCCTGGACCCGGATCCGGTGCGTTTGTCCCCAACCTACCTGAGTACCCTTCTCGACCTTGATGGTGACAACCGGATGGATGCCAATCCTTCCCTCCGGCTTGTCCCGGAATGGAACGGGACCGAACCTATCGATACCTCCGGTTATTGTGGAGTGGTCATTTCCTGGAATGATTTTGTAATTCCTGGCTGTGGCAATAGTTTTAAGATCCGCAGGCAATGGATGATTGGTCCCGGATGCGGCCGGCGGGATACCATTTGTATTCAGAACATCAGTATCGAAGACGAAAATGCGCCGGAACTGGCCGAAATTACTTCCATGGAGTTTACCGTGGACCCGACCAGCTGTAGGGCTGCTTTTATTCTGGATTCACTGCCCGGCATTAAAGACTGCAATAAAGTGCAGCAACGTTTGGAGATCACCTATCCGGATCCCCTGAATCCCGGCAAACAAATTCTGATCGCGGGTTCCCTCCCGTTAAAATTATCCCTTGCCCCGGGAGGATACAAGGCGAAATTTATTTTTTCGGATCCCTGCTTCAACGCGGTCCGGAAAGAAGTATGTTTTCAGGTGGCCGATTACCAGGGACCGGTGCTTCGGTTGAAACAATCGGGCTTATTCCTTGAACCGCAGACTTGCTGGAGAAGGGTTTACGCCGCTGACCTGGATAGTTTGAGCTCGGACAATTGTTGTGCTGCCTTGCATTTTGCCATCGCAGACCAGGATTCGCTTTCTTTTTACAGGCAACAATGGCAGGATAGAATCACCGTTCAATGCCAGGGGGCAGAGACTTATCTTAGCCACAAAGATTTTTACGACCGCCTGATCGACCAGTGGCTTACCGCTTTTGTGTTCGACGATTACCTGGATCTGGCAGCCTGTGAATCGAAGCAGGTCGTCATCCGGGCATATGAATCCTGTACATTGCCTGCACCGGATCCTTCTTTCTTTGGCGGAGCTCATCAATGGTTTTGTTATCTGACCATCCCGGAATTCCGCGGATGGTGGAATGGAGAAAACAGGCAGGGTCCCTATTTATTAATGTGCCATTCGGAATGGACGGCAGGCCAGGACCTTTCTTTCAGGTATCCAACCCTGGAACACCTCAATGACAGCATATCCTGCAGCGCCTTGTACGGCAGAGAAAACCTGAACCGCATCCTGATTCAATACGATGAACAAATCCTGCCGCTCCTCATCGAGGATACCCTGACTCCTCTTATCGGCGACCTTCCTGACCTGGTCGTGTATAATGACGGTATGACAGATGCGGGCATGAGCTGCTCGGGCGAAGGTTACCAGCCCGGAACCTGGCCCGGGGCCATCACCTGCAACTGCGATACCGGTCATTTTTCTGCCTATTACGGCGGACCGCTGAACGGCGGTGCGATTTATGATCAGCAAGGACAATACACCTATGCGGACTGTCATTATTATGATTCAGTTTCCAGCCCCAAACCCATTTATTGTTCTTCCTTATTGAGGGAGGAATCTTTGGTTTTTAAATCGCTTGAACCGGATTCACTCTTTTACCAGCCCGTCTTCCACGCGGCCATGGGCAGGCAATTCCAAATTGCAGGCATTTGCCCGGAAGGTTACGCGGTTTCATACCAGGATGTCACAGACCTCGATTTTTGTTCCATTGGTTCAATAAAAAGGGAATGGACCTTTACCAATGCCTGCGGACGGTCTATTAAGGCCGCGCAATGGTTACAGATCAAACCCAGGTCTGATTTTGAAGTCCTCTTTCCGGCGGATACGATCCTGGATTGTGCCCTTGCAGAGATACCTGGAAAAATTCCGGTGATGAAGCCGCTCCTGAAAGATGCAGATGTAGAATCCCTGAATTGGAGTTTTACCGATAAGTACTTTGAAAATTCAGGTTCGGCCTGTAAGGTGCTTCAAAGAATATGGACCATCACGGATTTATGTACTTATGAACCGGCCTCGGTTCAGGGACCCGAGGTCATACTCAACGACAGCCTGGTTGCCGACCGTAAAGAGCGCTATTGCGTTTACCGGTCTTTGAAAGACAACGGGGATGGCTATATGCAATATACTCAGTGGATCCGCTTCGCAGACCTTACGCCACCGCAGGTGTATTGCAAGGATACCGTGATCTTTACAAACGCATCTTGTGTTACTGCTCCTTTTTCACTGACTCCATCGGTTACCGATGATTGCAGTAGTCCGGTATCCATTGTGAAAGAAGCCTGGCTGGACCTGGATTTGAACCAAACCTTTGACCAGAAAATCACATCATTTACTCAACTTGACATTCCAGGTGGGTATGGACCAGGGGTTCTCGGACTTTATATTGTGGCAAGCGACCGATGTGGCAACAGGGATACCTGCTTCAGTAAGATTGAAGTGAAGGAAGGTGGGGCGCCTACTCCTTTTTGTTTAAATGGAAATATCACCCTAACAATACCCGCTTCCGGTAGCTTAACCATTTATGCACGGGATTTTGATGCGGGATCCCTGTCAGGCTGCTCCAAGGGGCCTGTCCGGTTTAGTTTTAGTCCGGATCCGGCTGACAGCACGCGTTCCTACAACTGCGATAGCGTTGGCACCAAACCGCTTTCCATCTGGTTGACGAACCTGAGTGGATTTCAGGCCATATGCCAGTCGACCATACAATTGATACCGGGCACCAATGCCTGTGTGACGGCCCCTGACATCCGGGTATCGGGAAAGATATTTACCGGACTTCAGGTAGGAATAAAAAATGTAAGTGTAGGTTTTGACCCCCTGGAAATGGATACGCTTACCGATGCCCTGGGTTATTTCATTTCTCCTTCTCTGCCCTCGGGTCAGTCCCTGACCCTGAGGCCGACCAAAACAGACGGGCCGTTGAACGGGGTTAGCACCATGGACCTCTTGTTGATTGAAAAACATATCCTGGGCCAAAGCCTCCTGTCTGATCCCATCAGCCTCATTGCGGCCGACGTCAACCGTTCAGGGTCCGTGACGGTTTCCGATCTGATCGAACTGAGGAGGCTGATCCTGGGTTCAATAAATGCTTTTGGAAATAATACCAGTTGGCGTTTTATGCCCGCTGCCCACTTATTTCCGGACCCCACCAAGCCCTGGCTATTTCCGGAAACGATCGACTATAAAAATCTGACTGCTTCGGTATCCAATGCTGACTTTAAAGGAATAAAAACCGGTGATGTCAATTACACCGTAGGGCCCGGCCTGGAAAGTCTGCAATCCAGAGAACGAAAGGAAGTGGTCTTTAAGGTGGAAACGACAGAAAATGGAGTGAAACAAAGAATCCGGGTTTTTACGGCAGAACCTCTGAGGCAGGCGGATGCCCTACAGTTGGGAATTGGTTTGTCAGCTCCTGTACAGTCCATAGAATTCACCGGAGGTCAGTTGGACATAGGCCCGAATCAATACAATCTGCTTCACGGTGACGAAATCAGGATTGCATGGGTGGATGGTCGGGGAAAGGACTTCAATTCAAGGGAACCACTTTTTGAATTCTCTGTGGAGCGGTCGCCTGTTCCCGTCCTTACGAATCTTCTCGCATCCGGTCACTTTGAATCTTTTATAAGCCTCTCCGGAAGAGCCATGGCATTACGATGGCAGCCAGGGGAGCCGGCACGGATGCAGGCAAGGGCCTACCCAAATCCAGCCACTGAACAGATCAATTTAGAATTTAATTTGCCGCCGTCGGGGCTTAATGAAATCGAAATATACAATATGGATGGTAAAAAGGTATATATGTCCAAAAGCCCATTATCCACCGGATTAAACCGTATTCTATTGAGAAAAAGTGATTTAGGAGGACCGGGGGTATTTTATTTTAAGATGCGGACTTCCGATTACATGGAGGCCTTAACGTTTATATTGTTTTAAACAAGATAGTTATGAATAATAAAAGAGTCTAATGTTAAAAATACCCAAAAAAGGGTATGAGTACTGCTCAATCCTAAAATTATATTTGTTGGATATAAGACTGGAATTTTTACACAATTTTTTCTTTGTATAATCCATAATCTCATGAAAAAAACGAAACCTATCCTGATTTTATTGACGGGCTTATTGTTTATAGAATTGGGTTTTGGACAAACAAATCATCTACAGCCAACTGGTGGTAGTGGCGTAAATGTTGTCGCGAATAGTGGGGATAATTATTATGATGATGGTGGACCCGGTGCCAATTATGCTATTTGTCCAGAAGTGATACCCCCTGACCCGGCCACCTGTACTAGTTTTTTTGAAATCTGCGGAGCGGGAGACAGCATTGTCTGTGTGATATTTGATACTGTCCAGATTGTTACTGGAAGTGATAGGCTTAACGCCTATCATGGAAAATTTTCTGGAATTTTAAACTTTATAGGCGAAGTGGTGACTCCAGGCACCATAACCAGCACTCACCCAAGTGGTTGTCTTAGTTTCACGTGGTATTCTACATCGATTGGCACTGATATTGGATGGCATGGGCTTATTCGGTTAAAAGCTCCTCCTGTCGTGCCCGGAGAATGCAACCTGGTCTGTAACGACCACCTGAACGTATCCATGCCTGCAGATACTTGTTTTAAAATCATTGAATTCGACGACCTTCTTGAGAATCCCACGGTGGGCTGCACCTACGAGGTAGCCCTGGCCCATCCTTTCGGAACGGCCCGGTATCCTTTGGTTCCCTATGATGGAGTCAATCGCTCACACATTGGGTATACCTTTGTATACAGCGTTTATTCATTGGATGGAGATGACCGCATCAACTCCTGCTGGGGTTATGTGACGATCGAAGACAAGGCTCCACCTCAGCCTGACTGTAGAGACAGGGAAATCTCCTGCTTTGACTTGGGTGCCTTGCAGTCTATTCAAAATCAAGTCATTGACAACTGTGCCCAGGATGGCAGGGCGGAAATTACCAGCCTGCAATATACCGACCTGGGTTGCACAAGCACCACTGGTTATGTTGGAATCGTTAACCGTACCATTCGTACCTGGGATACCTGGGGAAATACCACGGAGTGCAGTGATGTATTGTCAATTGTGAAAGATAACCTGGTGAATGTCAATTGCCCGAGTCTGATTGAACTGGAATGCAGCATTTATGATAGCAAGTGTGGATCATTTGTTTTTTCCAAAGACCCTGCAATTGCTAATTACCCTTCCCCCGCGCTTTTATTGGATTTGAGGGATGCTTATAGAGGCAAAACATCAGGCCCTTGTGCTGCTTTCTCCCCTCTCATGAAAATAGATGGAGATGATGTACATGGTAGTAGTCCATCCTCTGATCCCAATACCTGGGTGGTTCCTGTAATGTATTTCCCGGCTACCCTGACGGAACCCGCAGCATGGAAAGATATGTGGCCCATCATCGGAGGCGCCTGCAAAATCACCGTGGGTTATAATGACCAGCGCCTGGATATCTGTCCGGGTGGTGCCGGCTTTAAGATCCGCCGTGAGTGGTATATCAAAGACTGGTGTACGGGAGAAGAAAGAAACTGTGTTCAGTACATCAAAATTGAAGATACCGAAGGTCCTTATGTAACCACCAAGGATAAAGACAAAAAATACTTTGCAACTGCATCTGCTCATACCTGTGATGCTGAGGTTTCCCTGAAAGCCTTGGATTATAAGGATTGCAGCGATGTGACCCAAACCTTTATCCTTGAATACGCCGACAACGGCCATCCTGGTAAAGTTTCTGTATTGACAGGTAAGCTTCCTGGTAAAGTAAAACTTCCTTCATCTGCAGCCAGCCTGTTTCCTCCTGGTGATGGTGAATTCGACGAGACCTTTGCTTTTGGAGGCCTGAAATGTTTTATTGCGGAAGTCACATTGCAGGATAAATGCTATAATTATACCGAAGATAAATTATTGATCTGCGTCATTGATAATTCTCCACCCAACCCGGTATGTGATGAATATACTCAGACGACCCTGGATCCGGCGACCTGCTGGGCCCGCGTATACGCAAAAGACCTGGACAATGGCAGCCGCGACAACTGTTGCAATACCCTGCATTTTGCGGTAGCCTCTATGGCAGAAATCAACGAGGTGACGGCAGCCTTAAAAGCTGACCTGGAAGCCTGTGGTTCATCTTATGTATGGCATAAAGACCGCAGAGCCTCACACGAGTGGCTGATCAACCAGTACATCAACTGTTATGTATTCGATGATTATATCGACCTGGGCGAATGTTCCGAGCATCAGGTGGTATTGAGGGTTTACGAAGCCTGCGGCATTCCGCGCTACGATCCCCATGTATT
>CAYOPD010000010.1:0-62661 GCA_964405735.1 uncultured Saprospiraceae bacterium
AAAGCCAAAACAGTTATGCGGTGGTGGCCGTCGGGGCGGGCAACAAAGTGCTTGCCTTGACCTCGGGCGGCGGATTTATTGATTTTGAAAGATTCCCAATCGGACAAAGCAGGGTTTATGGCATTTCCTACACCGGTAACCTTAGAATCGGAGTGGATTCTGTTTTTACAGGGGCACTGAGTACGGATTGTTATTCCGTGACCTCAAATTTTGTAACTGTTCTTCAGGATGTAGCCAAAGGGGGTACAGTCAGTTTGGCTGATGGATCAGCCAGTTTTTTTATCTGCCCCGGAGAAGCAAGTCCAAGCACGATAAATCTCGTCAGTAACGGTGCGAGCAATTCACCCTATCAATACGTGCTCACCACAGAATCCGGAACCGTCCTGGACTTTTTAGCCAATGACACCCTGCCGCTGGCGACGGGCACCCTGACCTCCATGCGGGTTTACGGGGTTGCTTATACAGGCAATATCGTGATCTCCAAAGCCAGTAATTTGTTTGTCTCGGCATTTTCAGACGGTTGTTTCAACGTGTCCAGCAATTTTGTTCGGGTTATCCGTGATTTACCCAGGGGAGGGGGAGTGCGGCTTCCGGACGGGAGCAACAAAGAATTGTTTTGTCCATCTGACACCCAATCCAGGACCCTGGAAGTGCGAACAGTCAACACTTCGCAGAACCCTTATAACCTGGTGATGACGGACAGTAACCTGGTGGTACAGGCTATCACCACGGACTTCAAATTCAATTTTGACGGCTACCCGGAAGGCCAGTATTTTATTTATGGGGTATCTTTCATCGGGGAGAGGACACTTGATTTTGGGGATTTACTTGATTTTTCTGAATATTCCACGGGTTGCTTCACTTTCAGTTCCAATTTTATCCAGGTCACGATCGGGATGATCGATGGAGGGATGCTCACTTCATCAGAAGGTTCTGACATCGCTTTTGTATGCCCTGCCAATCTGGACCTGGACATCATCCGGATCATTCCACAGAATGCCAAATCACTGGGATATCTGTATGTCATTACCGACGACAAAAATATTATCCAGGAATTCAGTTCCTCCGATCAGATCAATTTTGGCAGTGGGGTGATCAATACAACGAGCCGTGTATATGGGGTTGCTTACAAGGGTGAATTCCTTGCCAAAGTCAACCAAAATGCGTTGCAGGCGGTTTATTCCAGCCAGTGTTTTGACCTGACCAGCAATTTTGTGACCATCCGGAAGACAGTCCCTCCGCCTCACCGGATCCAAACGAATACAAAGGATAGTGTGCTTACATTCTGCCGAACCGATGGGCGCGAGGATACCGCCCGATTGTCCACTTCGGATTCCGTAGGGTTCAAGACAGCCTATATTCTGTTGGATTCAACTTCCAAAATATTGAGAATTTCCTCCGTTCAATCCATGATTTTTAATCAGGAGGATACCGGCACTTACCGGCTATATTCCTCAATTTATACTGGCAGGTTGCTGATCAGTCCCGGACTGACCCTGATTCCGGGCCTGTCCGTGTCTGATGATTGTTTTTCCTTGTCTTCCAATTTTCTCACCATCCGGATTGTAAACGATGGCCCTGCCTGTATAATCACTTCCGCGAAACAAGAAGAATGGTACACGGGATTTAATCTTTATCCGAATCCGACGAAAGAAGAAATTCGGGTTGAATTTAACCTGCGCCACACAAAGGGAACGGAGGGTCGGCTGGACATTATCGATTTGGCCGGCAGAAAAGTGCTGACGATGCCTCTGAAACTGGAGGCAAGAAACCTGTTTACAGTTCCGCTTACCAGGCTGGAATCAGGAATCTACCTTATGAATATCCGTGCAGGGGGGCATAAGGCAAGCCGGAAATTGATTATCGGGAAATAATGCGTCGCCCGGTAAAGAAAGGGCTTAAGCTTCGGTGGCCTCGGCCTCGACTTTGGCACCTACAGCCTGTTTCTTCTCTTTAATGCGGGCTTTTTTGCCGGAGAGTGTACGCAGATAATACAATTTAGACCTCCGGACCTTTCCTTTTTTCAAAAGGGTGATGTCCACGATACTGGGTGAATTCAGCGGGAAAATGCGTTCCACTCCGACTCCATTGGAAATTTTACGGATGCAGATGGTTTTTGTCCTTCCGCTACCTGTAATCTTAATCACGTCCCCTTTGAAATTCTGGATCCGCTCTTTATCACCCTCAATGATTTTATAGCTGATGTTGACATTGTCTCCCGGCTTTACAGCCTCACTCGAACGATCTTTCAGCAACTGCTCCTGGACAAATTGAATCGGGTTCATCTTTTAAAATTTAGGGTGCAAAAATAACATTTTCAGTTGTTTTTCACTAGATTATTTTACAAATTCCTGTCGACCTCATTGGGCCTCATACCGCCACGGTAAAGGATGTCAGGCTTTTTTTCGGCGCTGGCAGGATCCACTATGATCGGGAGAGCCTGAAAATGAGATCCTTGTAAAAAATCAACTCCCTGCAATCCTATCCGTCCGGGTTAGGTGGGCCTGTATTATCTTTGAGGCGAATGAACCAAACGTCCAGGCAGTATCTGAAAGTCCTTGAGGAGGCAAGGCAATTGTTTATAAAAAAAAACAAGGACTATGGAACCGCCTGGAGAGTGCTCCGTCCATCCTCCATCACCGATCAGATCTACATCAAGGCAGCCAGGATCCGCTCGATCGACACCAAAAAAGAACAAAAAATCGGTGACAGCATCGAAAACGAGTTCATCGGTATTGTCAACTATTGCCTTATGGCGCTGATCCTGCTGCGGTCAGAGGAAGGAAAGGCCCCGGACCATCTCACCCGGGACAATGTGTTGCCCTATTTTGATGCGTGTGCAGACGAGGTTTTCCGGCTGATGGAAGCCAAAAATTACGATTATGACGAAGTATGGCGGTCCATGAGGGTTTCTTCGATGACCGACTTGATCCTCATGAAAATCATCCGGATAAAGGAAATCGAGGACCGGGATTCGGACAGCCTGAACTCCGAAGGCGTGGATGCCAATTACATGGACATCATGAATTACGCTATTTTTGCCCTCATTCTTCTCCATGAATCCCACACGCCAAACTTCTAAACCATGACCTTAAGTACCTTGATCATTGCCTTTGCCATAGCCGGGGGGCTGCTGACCTTCCTGATCAGCCAAAAGGTGAAACAACCCAAATCCTGGCTGATCTCCTTCCTGCAAAATTTCTGCGGGGTATGGTTTATCTTCTCCGGGCTGGTGAAAGCGGTGGACCCGATGGGCACTGCCTTCAAAATGGAACAATATTTTGCGGCGTTTCAGCAAACCTTTGAACCCACCTGGCTGGGTTTTATTGCACCTGTATTTCCCTGGATGGCCCAATCGGCCGTGACGATTTCCATCCTGATGATCATTCTCGAGATCCTGGTGGGCGTGGCCCTCATCATCGGGTTCAAACCCAAACTGACAGCCTGGGTGTTTTTCCTCCTTCTCGTTTTCTTTACACTACTCACCGGGTTCACCTACCTGACCGGATATGTGCCTTCGAATACAAACTTCTTTGAACTCAAAGCCTGGGGGGATTTCGAACCCCTGCAGATGCGGGTTTCGGATTGCGGTTGTTTTGGTGATTTTCTTAAACTGGACCCCAAAGTCTCTTTCCTGAAAGACCTTGGTCTGCTGGTGCCGGCCATTGTTTTTCTTATCTGGACCCGCCTGGAACACCAGTTGTGGACTCCTTTCACCCGTTTTTTGTTTGTACTCCTCGCCGGATTCGGCTCCTGGGGATTTTGCCATTACAATACCTATGTGAACGAGCCCCTGTGGGATTTCCGTGCTTTCCGTGTTGGTTCGGACATCGCCACTACGCGTAAAACAGAACTGGAGGCCGCACAACAGGTAAAGATTGAATTTGCCGAGCTCAAGAATAAAAAAACCCAGGCCATCACCCGCATCGCGTATGCGGAATACATGAAGGAGTTCAAAAAATATCCCAAAGAGGACTGGGATACCAAATTTGTCTATGCGGAATCCAAGGTGCCCAAGACCAAAGTGAGTGATTTTATCATTCTTGATTCCAGCGGCACCGATATCACGGAAGTGCTGCTTAATGAAAAAGGGTATTCGCTCATGATCAATGCCTACAAAGTGCATGGCCAGGTTCAGGAGGTCAAGACCAGCGTTTCGGATACCGCATTTTCCGATAGCCTGGTGATCACGGGCCTGGATACCCTCAGGTACCGGAATGTAAAAGAGGTGGTTCACCGCGAATCTTTAGTTACGCATTTTATGGCGGATGCTGACGAAGCCGCCCTGTTCCGGGATCAGATCAATCCCCTGGTGCACGGTTTTCTCGAGAAAGGGGTCAAGGTGTTTGCAGTGACCGGAGGGCTCGGAACCGCTCAGATGCGCGACTTTGCCCTGCAGACCGGTGCGAGGTATCCCATTCATCAGGCCGACGACATCCTTCTAAAGACGATCATGCGATCCAATCCGGGCCTGATCCTGTGGAAAGACGGCAAAATCGTGGACAAATGGCATTACCGGCATCTTCCTACTCCGGAAACGCTCGGGCGGAAAATGAAATAACCGGAAACGGCTGATCCTGCGGGCTGGTGAATAAGCCCGATCTTTTCATGGAACTCACATTCAATATTTAACTATATTTGTACGTTCAGAAGTGACGACAACAACCCATGCTTAGTAGGAGAAATTTACGTGTGAAGGTGATGCAGATCCTGTTTGCCAGAAACCGGGATGCGTTTATCCAGGAAGCCCATCTTCCGAAAATGTTAGATCAGTCTCTCCGGCAATCCTTTGATTTGTACCTTTTTCAACTCTATCTGATACAGAAGATCTGCGAACAGGCCAAAAACGTAGCCGATAAAATTCAAAACAAATACCTGCCTACCACAGAGGATAAAAATTTCGAAGCCATCCTGTACGAAAATCCGCTGATCCAGAACCTGGTTCAGAATAAAAAACTGCAGAAACTATTTGCTAAGTCAGAATTTGACAAATGGGTGGAAGAGGACGTTTTTAAAAAAATCTACAGCGAATTCGCCAAACTCGAATGGTACAAGGCTTATTCCGATAAATCTACTGCGGAAAAGCATCACCTCGAAACCCTGCTTGAACTGTACCGTTTTTTACGTAAAAACGAACTTTTCAACGAAATCGTTGAAGATCAGTTGTACAACTGGGAAGACGATGACTCGCTCATCATCGGGGCTATCAAAAAAACCCTAAAGGCCTTACCGTCCTCTGAAGAATTTTATAAAGAATTTATGGTTACGGAGGAAGAGACCCTGCTCTTCGGAAAGACCCTCCTGAAGATGGTCATCGAACAAGAAGATGAACTTTCCGGGATCATCAAACCCACCCTCAAGAACTGGGATTCGGAACGGGTGGCTATCGTAGACATGATCCTTCTAAAAATGGCGGTTTGCGAGTTTCTTTATTTCAATACGATTCCAACCAAAGCCACCATCAACGAATACGTGGAACTCTCCAAACTCTATTCCACCCCCAAAAGCAAAGACTTTATCAACGGAGTCCTGGACCGGATCATGAAAGACCTGACCGAATCCAACCGGATCCAAAAAGCGGGCAGGGGGCTGCTTGCTGAATAATATGCATGAGCAGGTTCTGATCCTGGATTTTGGTTCCCAATATACCCAGTTGATAGCCAGGCGCGTCCGGGAACTCAATATTTTTTGTGAAATTAAGCCCTACCATCAATACCAGATTAGCGACCAGACACGGGCTGTTATCTTATCGGGCAGCCCTTTTTCCGTCAGAGATACTAATGCCTTGCGAATACCCCTGGAGCAGGTAATGGGCCGTGTCCCCGTATTGGCGGTCTGTTATGGGGCTCAGCTCCTGGCCGACTCCCTTGGAGGAAGCGTGGTCAAATCGGATCATCGGGAATACGGCAAGGCTTCACTGCATGTATTGGACGGAACGGATCCGTTTTTCAATCTGGTGGACAACGGGTCCCAGGTGTGGATGTCCCATGCGGATACCGTACAGGACCTGCCTCCTCATTTTAACCTGCTGGCCTCCACGGATTCCATCCGCGTAGCCGCTTTCAAGTCAGATCACTATGGCGAGCCTGTTTATGCCATCCAGTTTCATCCAGAAGTCACCCATTCCCTGCAAGGCAAACAGATGCTGCAAAATTTCCTCTACAAAATCAGCGGCCTGAGGGGAGACTGGACGCCCAGCGCCTTCATTGAGGAGCAGGTGGAAATGATAAACCGTACGGTCGGGGACGACCATGTCCTCATGGCCATTTCAGGAGGGGTCGACAGTACCGTAGCGGCTGCGCTCATTCACCGTGCCATTGGCCCAAGGCTTCATGGGTTTTACATTGACCATGGGCTGATGCGGGAAGGGGAGTCCGAAAAGGTGATGACCCTTTATCACCAGCATGGTTATAATGTGAAAAAGGTGGATGCCGCCGGTTATTTTTTGAAAGCCCTCCACGGGGTCAGCGACCCGGAAACAAAACGCAAAATCATCGGTAAATCATTCATTGACGTATTTGAACAGGAAGCAAGGGCCCTGAGCGGGGTCAAATGGCTGGCCCAGGGCACCATATATCCGGATGTCATTGAATCCATCTCGGTGCACGGGCCGGCAGTGACCATCAAGTCGCACCACAATGTGGGGGGCCTGCCAGAAAAACTGCACCTCAGGGTGCTGGAACCCCTCCGTATGCTTTTTAAAGATGAAGTGCGCCGGATTGGGGCTGAGCTTGGCATTCCACAGACCATCCTGGGAAGGCATCCTTTCCCGGGTCCCGGGCTGGCCATTCGCATCCTCAGCGATATCACCCCGGAAAAAATTGCCATATTGCAGAAAGCCGATGAAATCTATATCTCATTGCTTAAAAAACACAATCTTTATGATTCTATTTGGCAGGCCGGGGCCATCCTGCTCCCGGTAAGGTCAGTAGGGGTGATGGGGGATGAACGCACTTATGAATATACCCTGGCCCTGAGAGCAGTGAATTCGATGGATGGAATGACGGCAGAGTGGAGCAGGCTTCCCTATGAATTCCTGGCCGAAGTATCCAATGAAATTATAAATAAAGTAAAAGGCATAAACAGAGTCGTCTATGATGTCAGCACAAAACCGCCGGCTACCATTGAATGGGAATAAGCTGCTCCTGCTGGTCAGCGTTTTGTTTATTGGTTTGATCTCCGGTTGTTCGGGGCCTAAAAAATCGACGACCGCGCCTAAGGTACCGGTACCCGTGGAAATCGCCAAAGAGGTGTATAATCCCAGGAACGGGAGATATGAGCCGGCTTCTCCATCCAATACCCGGGTTGATACGGTTCAGTGGAAACAGGGAGATGAACCCTGGATCACCGATGAAGAGCTGAAGGTCAGTGGGGCGGACGAATTATCGGTGAAATCGGCCTATCAGATTGCCGTATTGCTTCCCCTCTCCGAAGAAGACATAAACAAAGACCTTAACAGTGAGGGCTCCGATAAATTTTTTCACTATTATGCGGGGATGAAGATGGGCTTGGCGGATATTGCCATCCAATATCCAAATATCAGTGTCCAGGCCCTGGATGTCAGCGCCAATCCTTATGCCATGCAATCGATCCTCCAATCCCAGGCCCTTCAGCAGGCTGACCTCATCATGGGTCCCCTGAGAAGGGACCATCTCAACGAAGCCGCCCGTTTCTCCCTGCAAAAAGATATTCCCGTAGCCGCACCCTGGAATGCCTTCAGGACCATAGAAAATATCAATCCGAACTACATCCTGCTGCGTTCTTCGCTCCCTACACATTGCGAAGTACTTACCCGGTACCTGCTTGAAAACTTCGACCCCAAAGATATCTGCCTGGTTGGCAGGGAAAGATTCAAGCCGCTGATGACTTATTTCCAGACGGTATTGACCGAACAAAAAGGCCAGTTACAGGCTCCTTTCAAAGAAATCCTGATCAAGGACGACTTCCGGTTTGGGGATGACTATAAATACCTGGACAGTACCAAAATCATTTATATCGTTACCGAATATGAAGACCCCAATGTGGTTTTCAACCTGCTGCGCCACATCAACCTGATGAGAAACAACCGGCCGGTCACGGCAATCGGAATGCCTTCCTGGCAAGACTATGGCACGGATTTTATCAATTTATTTTCGCAACTGGGTGTGACCATCAGCACTTCCTCCTACCCGGATTATAGCCAGGAAAAGGTGAATGAGTTCAAAAAAGCTTTTTTCCGCCATTACCAAACTTTTCCAATGAAGGAGGCTTTTGAGGGTTATGATGCCATTCAGTACCTGGTCCAGATGCTGGCCAGGAATGGCCGGAAATTCCACCTGAGGGAAGATCTCCAGACTTACAATGGCCTGGCCAGTTCATTCCGGCTGGAAAAAGTGATCAATACCCAGGGCCCGGTGGATGACCGTATGAAAAATGTCATTTGTGTTGAAAACAAAGCCCTCCATATCCTCCGGTTCGAAGAGTTCAGGTTTAACATAATCAGATGAATGGCCACCTGCTGGAAAGGAGAGAACTAAAGATCCGCAGCCTGGTGGCGAAGCGCCAGTCCCATTTTACCGTCATCCTTGAAAACGTCCGTGACCCTCACAATATCGGCGCCGTCCTGCGTACCTGTGATGCGGTAGGCATCCGGGAGGTTTTCCTGGTTTACTCCGACCAGCAGGAAAGGGACAAGTTTGTCCTTGGAAAAAGGGCTTCTTCCGGAGCTCGTAAATGGGTGGATGTCTATGCGTTCAATTCCATAGGATCTGCTGTAGAGGTCTTGCGAAACAAAGGATATGAACAGATCTGGGCGACGCGGCTTGTGGAGGGCAGTAAAAGCCTTTTCGAGCTTGACCTGAGCCGGAAAGTCGCTTTATTGTTTGGCAACGAACATCTTGGCGTGAGCGAGGAAGCCGCTGCCCTGGCTGACGGAAATTTTATCATTCCGCAGGTCGGTATGGTGCAAAGCCTCAATATTTCTGTCGCCTGTGCGGTCACCCTTTACGAAGGATTCAGGCAGCGCACACTGAAAGGCTTTTATGACGACCATCCAACCTTGTCCGGAGAAGACCAGCAAAAGATGTTTGAATCCTATTCTTGCAGGGAACTGGTCCGGTACAAAGGAAAAAATACCATCCGGCCTCCCAAAATCAAATCCTAATCCTTCAGTTCAATGGTGTCCCCTTCACGGGCCAGTTTAATGGTGAAATCGTGAGGTTCTGCCGTATTTTTAGCCAGCATTTCCTCCAATTTGAGATCGGAGTGCATGGGGTCGTGATGGAAAAGGTATAAATGGTGGACCTTGCACAGTTCTGCAAAACGAATCACCTGGTCAAATGTACTATGCCCCCATCCTGTTTTGGACAGATATTGTTCGGATTCATACTGTGCGTCATGGATCAGGATATCACAACCAGAAGCAAGTTCATATCCAGAGGTCCAGCATGGTGATTTAGGAAAGGATTGCACGCCAAGCGCGACTTCCTGGTCGGGTATGTAACAAATGCTGTGGGTCTCATTATTGATCCGGAAACCAAGGGTAGGGCCTGGATGACAAACAAAGGCAGCGTTGATGGACAAAGTTCCTATCCGAAGGCTTCTCCGGGGCAGTGCATGAAATTGAAGTTCGGCCTTAAAATCCCTGATGCGCACCGGAAACAGCGGGGGGGAGAGGTATTTGCTCAGTATTTTAATGAGTTCCTCGGAGTTGGAAGCAGGCCCGTAAATATTTACCCGGCACTCGCTGTTGAAAAAAGGGCTGAAAAATCCCAATCCCTGAATGTGATCAAAATGCATATGGGTGATCAGGATATGGAATTCGCGGATGGACTTTACATAGTCGCTGTCAGACAGAGGTTTGATGCCCGATCCGGCGTCCAGAATGATTAAGACGCCTTCGTTTTCTATGGAAACGCAGCTGGTGTTGCCGCCATATTGCTGGGTATCATTGTTGTAAGTGGGTATGGAGCCGCGGGTACCCCAGAATTTAAGCGTCATGAACGGTCAATGAGGTTGAAAAAAATAAGAGCACCCAATTCCCTCTGGGCAAGGCCGACGAGCGGCACACACACGATCATCAGTTTTTGATTGATTTCTTCAAAGTTTCTCATTGAATATTCGCCCTGGATCAGGTAACGTACGCTCAAAACTTTAAAAAAAGGGATTTCATGCAAATCCATGCTATCTGAAAAACCTTCATTGTTGAAAAACCGTCCGTTCCAGTCCCTCAGGTCAATCTCCCCGTTTTCATCAAATTGTTTGCCCAGGATGAACCCGGCGGCTTCATTGAAATATACCATTTTGCCATCGTGGTCGATCAGGGCCATCGGGACGGCCAGGTATTCTGAAAGTTGGCGGGATAATATAAGTTCAATCTCCTGGGAAGCCATTCAACATGCAATTTGGTGTCACCAATTTAATGAAAAAACCGATAGAGCTGCAAGATTGAAGCCGGCATGTTATACCAGGCTGGATAACGATTTCAGAATGATGTTTACACTTTCGGTATCTCGGCCCGGGCTCAGCGTTTTGAATTTCTGAAAGCATTCTTTGGCAGATTTCAGTTCTTCCTGTTCAAGAAAAGCGAGGCCCAGGTTAAAATAGACATCGGCAAAGTCTGGGTCAATCCGGGTGACCACTTTGTAATGAAGCACGGCCAGTGAGATATTGCCGGCTACAAAATATACGTTGGCCAGGTTAAAATGGGATTCGCAATGGCGGGGTTCTTCGACCAGGGCCCTGCTAAAATAGTCAATGGCCAGGGCCATCTTTTGGCCGTGGGCAGCGATCACTCCGAGATTACAATAGGAATGGGCGACGTGCTCTTTTTTCTCAATGGATTTCAGGTAATACTGTTCGGCAGAAGGGTCGTTGCGCAGGTCCAGCTTAAGCGCGAGCTCGAAAGTGTTGTCCGCCAACGGGAGTTGAAGGGGCTGAGCATTGGCCTGGGCGAAAAGGTCCAACTGGCCTTGTTGCCCTTGATTACCCGCGTTGTCATCGGCCCGCTTAAAATCAATGGGTTGGAATCGTTTGGCCTGGTAGGGGATCACTTTCGCCATATGGGTAAAGATAGTTGATTTGGAAATGGCGGTGATTCGAATAATTCGAATTATTTGATAGGAGAAAAGCGGAAGGGGCGCTTGAAGTCCCGCGGGTGATCAGGCTGATTTCTTTTTGCTTGCTTTAGCGGTTTGTTTTCCAGCCGTTCCGGTCGCCTTCACCATGGGTTTGATTTCGGCCTTGGCCTGACTGATGCTTTCTTTGAGTGCGGTCATGATGTCGATGACCGGGGCTTCTTCCTCTTTGACCGAAACGATTTCTTTACCGGCAATTTTTGCCTGGATAATCTCCATAAGGGATTCGTAATAGCGGTCTTTCAATTCCAGTTGTGAAAACGATTTGGTCATGGTTTCCACCAGGACATTGGCCAGTTTGAGCTGGGCCTCATCGATTTTGGTGTGGAGGTCGAGCTGGGGTATGTTTTCAACGCTCTTGAGTTCGTGCGGGTAACGCAGCATATACATCATCAGGCCCGGGCCGCTGGGTGAGATCAGCACCACTTCCTCTTTCTCCCTCAGCACCACGCGGCCGACAGCCAGGCGGTGGCTTTGATCAAGGCAGGTCTTGAGCAGCCCATAGGCCTTGGTGGCCACCTCTCCGTCAGGTCCGGCAAAATAGGGGGTGTCAAATAAAGCCGGATGAACCTCGTCTTTACTCACAAATGCCTCAATATCAATAATTTTTGTGCTTTTTAACCGGACTTTCTGAAGGTCTTCCGCTTCCATGATTACAAATTGGTCCGTGGCATATTCATACCCTTTGACAATTTCATCGCTTTTAACGGGTTCAAGGCAGGTTTTACATTTTTTATCATAACCGATGGGGCCCATGTCTTTTTTGTGCAATTGCCTAAAACTGATGGACTGGCTGGTCTCAATGGCATTGTATAGCCGGATGGGAATCGTGACCAGCGAAAACCGGATATGGCCTTTCCAAATGGACCTCATGGTTATAAAGTTAAGTGGGTTAAACCGGTAGGCCTGCAAAAATTATTCCATCCTTATTCAAGGTCGGGCCTGAGCTGGACAAAAACCGGTTCACGAAGCGTCTGGTTGGCCGTCACGGAGGCAAATTGAATTTCACAGATATGCTCCGGTTTTACCCAGGTGGTGTTTTTTTCTTCCTCCATGGACAGGGTAACCGGTTTTTTTAAAACAATCGTCGGTTCCAGTATTTTTTTTCGGATCTCTTTCATCAGGGACTCATCGAAACCGGTACCGACCCGCCCGCGGTATACCCACGTGCCATCTTCATTCCGGGAAATGAGCTGCAGCGCGCCAAATAAGGGTTCCCGGTCTCCTTTTCCGGTGGTAAACCCCACGATATGACAATCCATGGTATTCCTGAATTTGATTTTGATCCAGTCCGTACTGCGTTTTCCGGGTGTGTAAAGACTGTCCTTTTTTTTAGCCATGATGCCTTCCAGTGCGAGCTTCCCGGCGGCCTTCATCAATTGCCTTCCATCGGCAAAAACGTCACTGATCCGGTATGTGTTTTTTCTTTTCAAAATATCTTTGAGCCATTCCTGGCGACGGATCAGCGGCTCTTTGAGGAGCGGCCTGCCATCCAGGTACATGACGTCAAAAAGGTAACAATAGGCCGGTTTTTGTTTTCGAAGCACCTCGATGGCCATCTGACCGGCATGCATTCTTGAAATAACATCCTTAAACAAGGGCCTGCCCTGGCCGTCAAGGCAGACGATCTCTGCATCCAGTACGGCTACATTGGCATTGAGGTGGTCCCTGGCCTGTATGAGTTCGGGAAATTGGGCAGTGATCTCCCGGCCCGAGCGGGAAAATAGCTTAAGCCCGTCTTCCTGAATCATCAGGCCAACCCGTATTCCGTCCCATTTTATTTCATACTGAAACAGGTGTTCCCCTTGAGGCAGGTCCTTAGCGGAACCCGCCAACATGGGAGGGATATAGGTATTCCGGTCCCATTGTGCACGGTCCACCCGTTCCAGCAGCCATTCCTTCTCTTTCAGGTTGTGCATCCTGAACTCCCCTTCCAACTCGGGACTATACAAACGGAAATAAAATCCATCCTTTTTCTGTTTGGTAATTTCAAATCGGCCCTTGGCAAAAATCCACATGGCCCCTCCGCCATATTCACCTTTGGGTATGATCCCTTCAAATGAAAGATATTGTACGGGATGGGGCTCGGTTTCCACGGCGAGCCGTTTGATTCCTGGCTGATCCGGCATACCGCGCGGGACCGCCCAGCACCGGAGTACCCCATCCAATTGCAACCTCAGGTCATAATGCAGGCGGGAGGCGTGGTGCCTGTGAATTACAAAAGCATTAGGAGATGTGTATTCATCGGTTTCCTGTGCGGAAGGTTCGGGGCTTTTGGCGAAGTCCCTTTTTTTTTCGTAAGAAGCCAATTGGTCGGGGCTCTTGTGTTTTTTACCTTCCGGATTGATGGTTTTGGATGTTGACGGTGCCGGCCGGTAAGGATGGAGCTGTACCGCACGGCTATAAAACCCATCCCAGGCATCCCCATGCCGGGAGAGCTGTTCCATGGTATTATGGATGGTCCACTGCCTGGCGCTCTGCAGTTGGTCCAGGGCATTCCAGTCCACAGGCATCGAGACCGGTGCACCCGGTTTGCCCCTGAGGGAATAAGGCGCGACGATGGTCTGGGAGGCGTGGTTGCGCTGGATATCGATGAATAGCTTGTCCATCCTTTGGTTCTTTCGGATGTTGAGTGTGCACAGGTCTGGGTGGAGAGCGGCAAATTCGCGGGTGAGGTTTTTGAGAATTTCGATCACGGACTCATAAGGATGGCTGGGCTCAATGGGTACAAAGAGGTGGAGGCCCTTGTTCCCACTGGTCTTTACAAATGAGGGGTAGCCATACCTGGAGAGAAAATCCCGCAATGCAACGGCAATCCATTTCGTTTTATCCCACCAACCTTCTTCCGGGGGGTCAAGATCAAATACCAGGAGGTCCGGTTTTCCGTATTCCGGCTTCTTGCAGGTGGCCATATGCAATTCGAGGCCGGCAAGGTTTGCGATCCATACCAGGGTGGCTTCTTCTTCGGCCAGGAGGTAATTTTTTTTCTCCTTGCCCAATTCTATGCTGTCGATCCATTCGGGAGTCCAGTCCGGCCTGTTTTTCTGGTAAAAAGCTTCTCCTTCAATGCCTTCCGGATATCGGATCAGGCTCAGGGGCCTGCCCCGGATGTATTTGAGCAGGGTAGGAGCGACCTGGAGATAATATTGTATGACCTCCGCTTTCAGGATGCCCTCCTGCTTGTAAATGGCCTTTTCCAGGTTGCTGAGCTTTAGAATCCTTTTCCCAACCCGGGTATTGTGAATGGTGGATTTTGCCATAAGAAGGACAACAAATTAAAATATTTTATAATATGATATAATTCTTTGTATAATAAAGATATTCAATTGTTTACAATTTAATAATTGTTATCATATTATAAATATTTATAATTTATGGAACATTTCTTGCTGGTACGGAATCGGAAGGTATGTCAAATTTAAATAACCTATAATTCCATTCTACATGTACGCTTTTATTCCGACAAGATTTAATTTGAAAAGGGATATAGTAAGGAAATTTTTCCTTCCTGCCAGGCTGCTGCTGATGGTACTGTTAATCCTCTCAGGCCAACTCCGGGCTCAGACAGGCTGCCCGCTGACCTGCAACGATCAGATCAATATTTCCCTGGATGAGAACTGTCAACGGTTGCTTGTACCTGACGATGTACTTGAAAACCCGGACAGTTGTAAAAATGCGGTGGTTTCCCTTGCTTATCCTTATGGTACTCATACCTTTTCAAATCCCCTGGTAGACAGGACGCACCTGGGATATACGTTCATTTACCGGGTCACGGATACGGTAAACAGGAATACCTGTTGGGGTTATATCCTTGTTGAGGATAAATTTCCTCCCCAGCCGGTTTGTAAAAGCATTGAAATCAGTTGTTTCCAGGTCGCCCGATTCAACGATATCCTGGGTAAGATCCAGGACAATTGTTCACAGGAGGGCAAAGCGGTGATCAGCGCCCTGGACTGGGTGGAATACGGTTGTGATTCCCAGTTTCTTGGGCGGGTTTTCCGGACCATCCGCAGCTATGATCAGTGGGGAAATTCAACCTTGTGTAATGATACCCTTCGCATTCGCAAAGACAGTCTGCATCATGTCAAATGCCCAGACCACCTGGTACTCAACTGCCGGGTAAACTGTGAAAAACCGGGTGGCAGCCACGAACTGATCCAGTTTTCACCAGACCCCAGCCATCCTTATTACCCGACACCCGAGCTCTTGCTTCAGTTACAGGAAAGGGATACGTTCAACAGCAATACAAGGACTTGCATTCCCAGTGATTCTATGGTGGTGCCCGGCATCCGCGACATCATTTTTATAGCCGTTCCGAAGAACACACCTTATCCGGCCAGTTCGGGCCTGAGCGGCCTGGCTTCCCGCGACACCTGCATAGCCGTTGACACCTGTGTAAACATGTGGACGACCGAAGGCAGCCAAAGGGGAGGGCTTTGCAAGGTCAGTCTGGGGTACAAAGACCATATCGTACCGGTGTGTGGCAGCGGATTTAAGATCAGGCGGGAATGGAAAATCGCTGACTGGTGTGCTCACCGGGATACCACTTGTGTACAATATATCAAAATTGAAGACCAGGAAGCACCGGTGGTCAAGTCGGGCAGGACCCGCTATTATGCCAGTGTAAATGCCCATGCCTGCACCGTACCAGTGGCGCTGGAGGCCTTTCAGGTGGAGGATTGTGATCCGGTGGTCCAGAATTATTACCTCGAGTATACCGATGGTGACAAAGGCAAAAAGACAGTATTGAACGGCAGATTGCCCGCCAATCTTAACCTGACGGCAAGGGGGGGCATCAACGGTAAACGCTGTTATGAAATAAGGCTGTCTCTTTCAGACCCCTGCCTCAACAAAACCGAAAGGACCATTGATGTCTGTGTCTCTGACCTCAATCCCCCGACCCCATTGTGCGATGAAAGCACCCAGGTCACTGTGGACCCGGCAAGTTGCTGGGCCAGGGTTTATGCCAGAGACCTGGACAACGGGAGCCGGGACAATTGCTGCAACCTGTTGCATTTTGCCGTGGCACCCATGAACCTGGTTGAAAAAACGCGAACACAGGCCATCTCAAAAATTGAAACGGTCTGCGGAAAGAATGAATACTGGAGCAAGAAAGCATTTTATGATGCTTATATTGAGAACTGGATCAATGTTTATGTTTTCAACGATTATGTTGATCTCAGTGAATGCGGCAGTGTGCAATTGGTCCTCCGGGTATATGAAGCCTGCGGAATACCGTTGTATGATCCGCATACCTTTCCCTGTTCGCCTCACGACTGGTTTTGTTACAATACCAGTCATTTGTTCCGGGCGGAATTGAATTTCAACTGGTTTGACAAACACGATAAATGGTTTAAAAACAGCGCACCCAGGGATTGCGATTGGGCTCCTCCTGTTTTCTGTGGTGATTCGCTTAATTACTGGCTGTCTTACCTCAAAATCAAGGATCATGACAAAAAGGAGGGATTTCCCGGGTCCATTGAATTTGATGATTTCCGGTATTTCCGCAATATCTTTTATTTGAGTAAGAATTGCCTGGAACTTGACTTTACCCCGGATTATGGCGATAAAATCAAAGCGCTGACGGTTTTTGAACCGGGCAATACCTGTTCAAAAAACCTGTATCAGGATTGTATGGTCAGGGTGACGGTGGCCGACAAAACGCCCCCGGTATGTGAAAAACCAAAAGACATCACCGTTTATTGCGACGGCCAGTCCGGTGATCATACTTATGCTTATGCCAAATTCTGGAACTGCAGCGACGGAAAAGAAAAAGGCAAATGGCCTTATGCTATCGAATGCCGCAAAGAAGGGGACGGTGACCTTACCGATGCCACCGATCCCACCGGTAAACCATTTGGTTATTATGGAGGGCCAATCCTCATTAACAACCACGATGAACATGGTCCTTCCCCTGCGGATTGCGATGACCCCTACAACACCTGGAAACCGGTCTATTGCAAACAATGGTTATGCCTTGACAGCCTGGATACCGGCCGCAAAACCAATTACAAATCATTCTTTGCCAAGGCCATCCTCCGCAGCGGGGGAAAACCGCTGGAACCTTCCGGTGTAAATGCCTTCTATATCTGGGACAACTGCAAGTTGGATTCCACGGTTAAAATCGAAGATACCGAGTATCTGGATAAATGCGGTGCTGGTTGGCTCAAAAGAACCTGGACCGTGACTGACCAATGCGGCAATAAAACCATTTGCGATCAGAAAATAAACGCAGTCCACCGTTCGGACTTTGAAGTTGTATTTCCTCCCGATGTGGTGATCAACTGCATGGACACGGCGGGCCTGTCCCCCGGAGTGGATAAAATTACCGGTCAGGTGATGATTATGGATGACGAATGTGAACTCGTCGGAGTCAATTATGAAGACACCCGCTACGATATTGTGGTGGACGGCTGTTATAAAATCATCCGGAAATGGACACTCATCGACTGGTGCAAATACGACCCGCTTCAGCACCAACGCGCACCAGATATCATCGTGAACGACAGCCTCGTGGCAGATCAGTACGGCCGGGCTTGCGTGATCCGCAACCTGAAGGACGATGGGGATGGTTATATGGTCTATACCCAAATCATCAAGGTGGTGGACGAGGTGGCTCCGGTGATGGCCTGTAAAGACACCGTATTCTGCACTTATGTCAATGGTTGCAAGGAAACATTCAGTTTTCCTTTCTCGGCTACGGACAACTGCACCCCGTCCGGCCAGATCGGCTATAAATGGGAGCTTGACGTGGGCGCCGATGGCACCATTGATAAGAGAAGCATACCCAATGTGAAGAATTTCAGTGAAGAATTGGCCAGCGGGACCTACCGTCTGACCGTATATGCTACCGATCGTTGCGGTAATGAGGATACCTGTACCATCGCCCTGACGGTGAAAGATTGCAAACAGCCTACGCCTTATTGTTTCAGCGGCATTGTAACCGTGGTGATGCCCCGGAACGGTGAAATTACCCTGTGGGCCAGCGATTTTAATGCAGGGAGTTTCGATAATTGCACAGCAAAAGGGAATCTGAAGTTCTTTTTTGGCAATGAAGATTGCAGCGGCCCCGGTGAACCCAGCAAAACGTTTACCTGCAAAGAACTGGGTTTCCAGGCTTTGTGTATCTGGGTGGTGGATGAAGCCGGCAATGCCGATTATTGCATCACCTATGTGGAAATCCAGGATCACAGTAATCCCAGGGTCTGCGCCGTTGCTTCCCTCCTTGCCCTCGGAGGCAACGTAAAAACAGAGAATTCCGAGCCGGTCCAGGATGTTCAGGTTGAACTTAAGGCAGCAAGCGGTCTGCCTTCACAAATGATCACCGGAAATGACGGAAAATATGCCTTTGAAGGGCTGCCTTTTAATAAAAATTACCAGGTTGTTCCCAGCCGTTCCGGGGATTGGATGAATGGTGTATCCACCCTGGACCTGGTGATCATACAACAACATGTGATGGGAGTCAGGCCGCTCAATTCCATGTACAAGATGATAGCCGCCGATATTGACAATACAAAGGAAGTCAACGTCGTTGACCTGGTCGAACTGCGAAAACTCATTCTAGGCATTTATGATAAACTTCCGGCCAATCCATCCTGGCGCTTTGCCGATAAAACCAGTTTGGACAACCGGTATCCCTTTGCCATCCGGGAAATACTGGAAATGAAAGGTTTGCTTCAATCGGGATTCAATCATGATTTCGTTGGCATCAAAATCGGTGACGTCAACCAGTCGGTGACTGCTCATCAGTTGTTGGGTGCAGAATCCAGGAGTAATGAGCCTGAATGGGTGCTGGCAACAGATGATCGTGAGATGCAGGCCGGTCAAACCTATGAGGTGCCCTTGCGTGACGCGGAAGGGGGTTTCCTGTTGGGTTACCAGTTTACATTCGGATTGGATCCGCAGGCATTGGAATTTGCTGGTTACCGGAGTGGAAGCGTCCGGCTGGACCCCTCCAATTTTGGGTTCAATCACCTGGATCATGGGTGGATTTCCACCAGCTGGAACACGGAACCCGTGCAATCATTGAAAAAGGACGAAATCTTGTTTACGATTCTTTTAAAAGCCAAAAAGAAGGTGAGGTTATCGGAAGCGTTCTCGATACATTCCAAACTGACCCCTGCAGAGGCGTATTCCAACCCGGAGGAAACCAAATCCATCCGCCTCCGGTTTACCGGCCATCCGTTGGCATCCGGCAAAATGATTCTTCACCAGAACAATCCCAACCCATTCCGGCTTCATACCCTGATTGGATTTGAACTGCCGCAGGCTGGAACCGCAGTGCTGACCATCACCGATATTTCCGGGAAAAGCCTGAAAGTGATCCGGGGAGAGTATGGCAAAGGGTATCACCAGATCCGGATTGAAAAAACAGAATTACCCGGAAGCGGAGTCATGTATTATAAATTGGCTTCGGGGGACCAGGTATTGGTTAAAAAAATGATTGTCTTGGAATAATCGAAACAATAATACAAAGTCAAAGGGCTGCTGCATCTCCCGGTGGCCCTTTTTTTTAAACCAGGGAGCCTTGATCCTGACTTTCTGAACCCTGATTTGAATATATTTGGGCAGACGTATGAAAATCGGCCTGCTCTCCGATACCCATTCTTTTCTCGACCCTCACATTCTGTCCGTTTTCGAAAATTGTGATGAAATCTGGCATGCAGGGGATTTTGGTTCGCAGGAGGTGATTGACCGGCTCCGCGCATTCAGGCCACTCCTGGGTGTATTCGGAAATATCGATGCTCCTGCCATCAGGCATCAATTTCCGGAACAGTTGCGGTGGCAGGTAGATGGATTCCGAATTTTTATGACGCACATCGCAGGGTATCCCGGAAAATATACCGCCAAAATCAGAAATGAACTGTCCGATGACCCCTGTGACCTGCTGATCTGCGGTCATTCCCATATCCTGAAAGTCATGAAGGACCATCGGTTCGGCCATTACCACATCAATCCCGGCGCCTGTGGCCATGAAGGATTTCACCTTGTAAGGACGGTCATGCGATTTGAGATCCTGGAAAACCGGCTGCGTCACCCTGAAGTGATTGAACTGGGTCAACGGGGAAGAGTATGAGCTTGCGTTTCATGATTATTTATTCCTGACAAATCCAGGAAGCTCCTTCTGCGGGCTTATTTTTGCAACCATGCAAGACCAGGGGGACGAACAGATCCTACTCACTGACAGCGATGACCTGCAGGATCAGTTGGTTATTCAGGTAGATAAAAACCAATCGCCCCTGCGGATCGATTCTTTTTTAAATGACCGGATAAAAAATGTCTCGAGAACCCGCATCCAGCAAGGGATCCGGGCAGGGGCCATCACCGTTGATGGCAAAAACATCAAACCCAATTTTAAAATTGCCCCGATGCAAACCATCCGGGTAATTGTGCCAAGGCACGAGGAAATCGATATTTTGCCCGAAAACCTGGCCCTGGATGTTTTTTACGAGGATGAAACTTTGCTTGTAGTCAATAAGCGGGCCGGTATGGTAGTCCATCCCGGCATTGGAAATCCGAGTCATACGCTGCTCAACGCCGTTGCCTTCCACCTTAAACTCGATCCCCGGGACCTTCGCGAATCATCTCCAGAGATTGACCGAATGGGCCTGGTCCACCGGATCGATAAGGAGACTTCGGGACTCCTCGTCATTGCCAAAACGGAATATGCCCTGTCCCACCTGGCCAAACAGTTTTATGATCATACTTCTTCCAGGGAATACCTTGCAATGGTTTGGGGAGAACCGGAGCAGGACAAAGGCACGGTGGATCTGCCTATAGGTCGCCATCCGCGGTTCAGGCAGTTGTTTACGGTCTTTCCTGAACGGGACCAGGGAAAACATGCGGTCACGCATTATGAGGTCATTGAAAAATTATACTACGTGTCCCTCATCCGCTGCAGGCTGGAGACCGGTCGGACCCATCAGATCCGCGTGCATATGCAATCTCTGGGACATCCCGTTTTCCACGATGAAAAATATGGGGGGGACCGCATTGTGAAAGGCACCCCGCACGCCAAGTACAGGCAGTTTGTGGACAACCTGTTTAATGATTTTCCACGGCATGCCCTCCATGCCAAATCCTTGGGTTTTGTGCATCCGGTTTCCGGAAAATGGATGCAGTTTGATTCTGAACTTCCGGTGGAGTTCGACTTGCTTTTAAATAAATGGAGAAATTATACCAGCCATAAAAAAGTATCCCGGCCATGAACCTGAATGATAGAATACGGTTGTTTGCTTCTTTGGGCAGGATGCTCCGGGATCACCCGGAAGGACTGCAGGAAGCCATCCGGGAAGCCTCACTTCAAAACAACTGGTTTGATGAAAAAAATATCAGGATGGCCCTTTCCAACATCGCGGAAAATTACCTGGATGAAAAAAAACTTTCCGGTTGGATCCATGCTTATGCATTGAAAGACCCGGTGCCCAAAACCGTGGGCATCGTGATGGCCGGCAATCTGCCGCTGGTTGGCTTTCATGACCTGCTTTGTGTCTTTATGGCGGGCCACCGGTCCTTGGTAAAACTTTCACAAAAGGACCAGGTCCTATGGCCTGCGATCCGTGAAATCCTGATCCGGGAAAATCCCGCCAGTGCGGATTATTTTATGATCGCGGACCGGCTGCAGGGCATGGATGCCATCATTGCGACCGGCAGCGATAATGCTGCCCGGTATTTTCATTTTTATTTTGACCGGTATCCTCACATCATCCGTAAAAACAGGGTGGGAGTAGCCGTCTTGTCCGGCGGGGAATCCGAGGAGGAATTGGTCGCCCTGGGCCGGGATGTATTCAGCTATTTTGGCATGGGCTGCAGAAATGTATCCAGTCTTTTTTTGCCCGCGGGTTACGATTTTACGTCATTGCTGGAAAGTTGGGACCGTTTTTCGGATATCCTGGACCATAATGCATACCGCAATAATTTTGATTACAATATGACCCTGTTCATCATGAATAATGTGCCTTACCGGGGGAACCGGCCCGCGCTTCTTCTTGAGAATCAAGACCTGGTATCCAGGATCGGCTGTGTGCACTACCAGTACTACGATTCCCCCGGACAGGTCGCCGGCAGATTGAACGAATTAAAAGACAAAATTCAGGTCGTTGTATCGGCCCGTCCCATTCCGGGTCTCACCACTGTGAGGCCCGGTAAGGCCCAATCCCCCGGTTTGTCGGACTACGCAGATGAAGTGGATACCATAAAATTCCTTAGCCACTTATGACCCGCAGGGAAAAAGCAAAAGCCATTCTTAAAATCCTCGATGAATATTTTCCCGAGGTCACCGTGCCTCTGCAGCACCGGGATCCTTTTACCCTTCTGATTGCCGTATTGTTGTCTGCCCGGTGTACCGATGAACGTGTAAACAAAACCACCCCGGAGCTTTTTGCACTGGCCGACAATCCATCAGATATGATGAAAGTGCCGGTTGAAAAAGTCAAACAAATCATCAAACCTTGCGGGCTCAGCCCCGCCAAATCCAAAGCCATTGTTGCAACGTCGAAAATCCTGACTGAAAAATATCAGGGCAAGGTGCCGGCAGATATGGAGGCCCTTGAAACCCTTCCCGGTGTTGGACACAAAACGGCCTCCGTGGTTTTATGCCAGGCTTTCAACATACCCGCATTTCCCGTGGATACCCATATACACCGGCTGGCTTACCGTTGGGGACTCAGTGATGGAAGCAGTGTGGAACAGACCGAAAAGGACCTGAAGGCCCTGATCCCGGAGAATCGTTGGATCAAAGCACACTTGCAGATCATCCTGTTTGGAAGGAAATATTGTACAGCCCGGGCCCACGATATGGCCAAATGCCCGGTGTGTTCGCGGTATGGAGTGAAAAACCGGATGTAACCGGTTAGGGTATGGATTAAAAAGGCAGACCCAGGGAAAGGTTGTATTGCAGGTCTCGCAAGGAGCGGAATGGGGGGCGGTGTGTTCCGTTTTCCTGCAGGTAGGGAGTCCTCAATTTTACCCCTGAATCAAAGCGGATGAGAAAGTAGGTAAAATCAAGTCTGAGGCCGAATCCAGTACTGAGGTACAATTGGGATAAAAATTTAGTGCTGAGTTCACCGCCGGGGAGGAGGGGATCTTCTTTTAAAATCCAGACATTGCCTCCGTCAAACAGGACGGCCCCTTTAAGAATGGAAAAAATGCCAAAGCGGTACTCCGAACCGAATTCCAGTTTGAAATTGCCGGTTTGGTAAAAACTGAATCTGTTATTTTCCGCCTGTTCATTTTTCACGATGCCAGGCCCGATTTCGCGGATAGCCCAGCCCCGGATGCTGTTTGGCCCGCCCACATAAAACTGACGTACAAAGGGAATGGCGTTGTCTTCTCTGCCAAAAGGAAGGGCAAGCCCGCTGGCCAGCCGGAGTCCGATGTCATCCGTTCGGGACAACCTCCAGGTATACCTGGCATCAACTTCCGTACGAACAAACCGGGAAACCTTGGGCAATAATTGTTTATTGGTAAAGAGGTTGATCGCGCCTGCTTCCAGGCCTGAAGTTTCAAGGCTGATGAGGATCCGGGAGGCGTTGTTATTCGAATACTGGTTGTTGATATCAGCCGTAATTTCCTTGATGAAAATCCCGGTGAGGAGCCGGTCTTCAAAACTTTTACGCAGGAATTGCGGGGCCAGGCTGTCGAAGCCGGGTGAAAGGTCATAATTGAGGTAATCGAACCCGATTGGATTGAACCGGTAAAAGATGCGGTTGTCTTTGGAGAATTCATATCCAAAACTGGCTTTGGTTTCCCGTTGCACGGATTGTTCGTTCCTGCCATTGTAAAAATTGTAAAACAGGTCATAGACATTGCCTAAGGATATTCTCGTCCTGGTGGCTGTTTTGATGTTTTCGTAGAAACGGTCGGACATCAACCCAATCTGGTTGGCAATCCGGACAAATCCGATTTCCCAGAACCTGGGTACGGTCAGGCTCACTTGCGTATTAAGGCCCCAGGGCACCAATATTTTTTTTGAAATGGCCTGCAGGCCGATATTGGGAATGATGGAAAAAGTAAACTGCTCTGCCCCTTTAAACATATTGCGATGCCGGTATTGCAGGGCAACCCGGAAATCAAATAATTTGTTTCCGGCAGCCTGGTCACGGTTGGTGACATAACTGGATTCAAGGTCAACCTGGAAAAATTGTTTTTTTACTGCCGGAAGGTGAAGGCTGATATCGAGTTCATTTTCACCGGACCGATCCGGAACGATGCTGATATTCCGGTAAATACCCAGGTTTTGGAGTGCATTGCGGGTTTGTTGCAGGGCACTTAGATTGTAAAGATCGTCTTTTCTGAATTTGAGGTATTTCTCCAGGATATTGGGCCTCAGGGCTTGTGCTTGTTCACTTTCATGGTATTGGATCCGGTTGATTGTGGTATCAGCCCGGTGGACCGGATTGGATAACCGGTCAAAAGAATATACATTGATCTGTCCGATCCGGAATTGTTCAAAACCCACCAGGGTATCAGCACTCAGGAGGGTACATTTCAGGTCAACCCATTGATTGGTGGAATCGGAAAAAAAATAATCAAAATTCGCCTTACCCAATTGAAAATAACCGGCATCCTGCAAGGTCTGTATGATCCTGGCCTGATCCGGATAGAGCAATTGTTCGTCGAGGGGCAGGCCGGGCCGCATGCGGAGCAGGGGCTTGAGGGAATCCAACAGTCCCTGGATGTGCGGATTCTCACAGGAATAGGTGATGGATCTCACCTTCAGCGGCCTGCCGGGAGAGACGCTGTAAGTCACCCTGGCCTTTTTGTTTTTCTGGGCCACCTCGTAAAATACCGATCCCTGGTAATATCCGGCTGCATTGAGGTGTTTGACCAGGTCGGATTGGTTTTGCAGGATCTCGGCCGTATCGAGCCACTGAGGCCGTTCGGAAAGTTTATTGATAAACAACCGGTCCCACCAGGTGGTATCTCCGGGGTCGCTGTGTTTGAAAAAAAAATAGAGGTAACTTTTTCCCAATCCGTATTCAGGGCTTGAAATGACATACCGGATCCGGTTGCGGTCGGCTTTTTTCCGGGTAAGTTCTGAATCTTCCAGTTTTACCTTGTTTTTGGTAAGGAGCACCTTTCCTTCCGGGATAAATTTGTTGATGGCGCAGGAAGACTGGATGAATACATACAGAATCACTAAAAAAAAACTCCAATTTTGCCCCGCGATACGGATAACTTTAATTTTTGATTTAAATGCTTTCAGAAAACCATGTAAAAATAATACGTTCCCTTTCCCATAAAAAGTATCGTTACAAGTATAATCTTTTCCTTGCAGAAGGGGCAAAAACTGTTTTTGATATTCTGCAATCCGGTTTCAGGGAAGTACATCAGATTTTCGTATCCAAGAAATTACCCGGATCGCATGCCAGCTTGCTGGAACCCTTCAAAGATAAGCTTCATACAGTGACGGACAAGGAGATGGGGCGTATTTCAAACCTGGACTCAAGTCCAGAGATCCTGATGACCGGTAGAATCCCTCCGCCCGCCGTCCCGCAGCCCTTTGATTTCGAGTCCGGAATCCACATTTATCTGGATCAGGTGCAGGATCCTGGTAATGTGGGTACTATACTCCGGACCGCTGAGTGGTTTAATGTCCGGAGCGTCGGTTTCAGCGAAGGATGTGCCGATATTGTTCATCCCAAAGTGATACAGGCTTCCATGGGCAGTTTCTGCAGAGTGAAATACTGGACCGGAGCGTTGGCTGCCATTACACTGGACCAACGTACGCCTTTAATCGGGGCGGCCCTTGACGGGGAACTTTTATATCAACGACCCTTGCCAGGCTCCGGCATTCTGGTCATAGGGAGTGAAGGCCAGGGCATCTCCCCACCCATAAAGACCCGGTTGACCCGGGCAGTAAGGATCCCGTCTTATCAGTCGGTGACCGAATCCTTAAACGCGGCAATAGCTACCGGCATCCTGCTGGCCGAATGGCAAAGGCAGGTGCATGCCTATAAAATCAGGGACAATACAGGGAATGAATTGCGCATTTCATAGGAGTCCAGTCTGACTATTTTCTTTTACAGGAGTTTTTTGACGGCTGGTTCGAGGGCAGGTCCACGAAGGTTTATACCTGCAATACGGCCTTCCCGATCCAGTAAGTAAGCCCTGGGAATGGCATCGACTCCGTATAATCTTCCGGCAGCACTGTTCCAGAACTGAAGGTCGCTCACATGGTTTGGCCAAGTGAGTTTATCCGCCGCTATGGCTTGTTTCCAGTTTTCCATACCGCCCGGCCGGTCAAGGGAAACGCTGTAAACCGTGAAGCCCTGGTCTTTGTATTTGTTATAGACATTCACCACATTGGGATTTTCCCTGCGGCAGGGTCCGCACCAACTGGCCCAGAAATCAAGCAATACGACTTTTCCGCGAAGGGACTTTAATTCGATCACCTTCCCGTCCGGGTTGGGAAGTGCAATATTGGGGGCTTCAGCACCTTCTTTTACCAGCATGGCGGATTCTTTGGCCATCAGGTTCTTTTCCAGGGAGGTGGCGATATTGTCCAGGTCGGTGGTGTATGAGCTTTTCGGATATTTTTCCCTCAACCGGACCACAATATTTTTAAGCAAATCAATGTCCTCCCTGGTTTCATTGATGGTGCCCAGGACAAAGAAAAGGGAGGTCAGCGGGTTGTTGGTCGAGGCTACCGCATTTTTAAGGTCGTTCATCCCGATTTCTTTCCGGAATAATTTACCGGCCAGTTCATTGGCTTTGACCGATTCGTCCGAGCCTTTTATCGTGCAACTCCCGTTGTCCATGTCGTTGAGTGTGCCGCCGATTTCGATGACTTTTTCACTGCCGTCCAGGATGAGGGTCAAGTTGCGGCTTCCTACCCGGAGCCGGTATATTCCAGCTTCCATCGGGGCATCCGTGCTCAATGTAAATTTTCCATTTGATCCAATATCCGATTGGGCGATGACCACCACCTTCTGGGTAACAATCGGGAGTTGGTCAAAAAAGATGCGCAGGTTTGAGGCATCCGAAAATTTACCTTTTATGGTCAGGCCTTTTGAACTGACTCCAGCGCAATTTAGGGCAGAGATCAGCATACCGGCACCCAAAAAAATATAGATGAAACGTTTGATCATATTATTAAAAAATTTAATGCAAAATTAACCATTTTTCCCTATACTATCAAGACGGGTAGTCATTGGATTCCATCACATGATCCAGACTGGAGGAATACAGGTTGTTCCAGGCTCCAACCGATCCGAAGGGTTCGTTGTCCAGTGTAAAAATTCCGTCATTCCGGGTCCTTCCCAGTTTGATATAAGGAATGAGGTCGCTTGCGAGGGCCTGCACCACATCGTCTTCACGAACAGGGTCTACACCGATCACGATCCTGGATTGCCCTTCTCCGAAAAGAAAGCTGTCTTTGCGTATCCCGGGCATGCTGGTCAGGTCAAAGCCCAGGCCGCCGCTAAGGCAAGCTTCAAACAGGCAAACCAGCAGACCGCCTTCACTCACATCATGGGCGGAAAGAACCCATTTATTTTTGATCAGGGTGCTGACCACGCGCTGAACATTCAGTTCCATGGCAAGGTCAAACCAGGGAGCCGGGGAATGAATGACACCATGGATTTGCCGGAGGTATTCACTGGATCCGAGGTCATCGGTCACCGGTCCCACCAGGTATACCTCCAGTCCGGCGTAAGGGAAAGCCAGATTCGTTTTTTGGTCTACCGGCAGAAGGCCAAGCATACCGATGGTCGGAGTGGGATAAACCGGGACCGTTTTGTCCCCAACCTGGGACTGATTGTAAAAGCTGACATTGCCCCCGGTAACCGGAGTACCAAAAGCCCGGCAGGCGATACCCATTCCCTTTATGGCTTCAACAAATTGCCAGTAAACTTCCTGATCATAGGGGTTGCCGAAATTGAGACAGTTGGTAATAGCCAGGGGAGTGCCGCCTGAACAGACAATGTTGCGGGCTGCTTCGGCCACAGCAATCTGGGTTCCTGTATTCGGATTGGCAAACACATAGGCGCTGTTGCAGTCAACGGTAAGGGCAAGCGCTTTGTCGGTCCCTTTGACCCAGACAAGGGCTGCATCAGAAGGATCAACTGTATTCATAGATCCGGTGCGCACTGTCGAATCGTATTGCCGGTAAATCCATTTTTTGGATGCAATATTCAGAGATCCGATAAGGCGGTTGGCTATTTCTCCCAGGTTTTCCGGCTGAGGCACCTCGCGGGGATCGAATTTTGCAATTTTCTCAAGATAGCTTGGCGCAATGAATGGCCTGTCGTAAACGGGGGCACCGCCACCCAAAACCAGGCTAAGGGCAGGCACGCGTGCTACCAGTTCCCCATGAAAATAATATTCCAGGTCGGTGCTGGCTGTGACCCAGCCTATTTCAGCACATTCGAGGTCCCATTTTTCGAATATTCCGATCAGTCTTTCCTCTTCCCCTTTTTTGCATACGACCAGCATCCTCTCCTGGCTTTCGGAAAGCAGGATTTCGTAGGGTTGCATATCCGACTGGCGAAGGGGGACTTTGTCCAGGTGGACCACCATGCCCGAATTGCCCTTTGCCGACATCTCGGAGGTAGAACAGGTAATGCCGGCGGCTCCCATATCCTGCATGCCGATGATACAACCGGACCGGATGACCTCGAGCGAGGCTTCGAGCAGGAGTTTTTCCTGGAAAGGGTCCCCGACCTGCACGGAAGGAAGGTCCTCCGCGCTGTCTTCGGTCAGGTCCGCGGAGGCAAAGGTGGCGCCGTGAATTCCATCTTTGCCCGTAGCCGAACCCACGATGAATACTGGATTGCCCGATCCATGGGCCGTGGCCGATACGGTTTCACCTACCTTGACAATGCCGGCCGACATCGCATTGACCAAAATGTTTTGCTGGTAACAATCCATAAAATAGGTCTCACCGCCTACCGTTGGGACACCAAAACAATTGCCGTAATTGCCAATGCCTTTTACCACCCCACGTACCAGGTTTTTCATATGAGGCGTGTCCGGGATGCCAAACCTCAGGGAATTCAGCGCGGCGATCGGACGGGCACCCATTGTAAAAATATCACGGTGAATGCCACCGACCCCCGTAGCCGCTCCCTGGTATGGCTCAATGGCTGAAGGATGGTTGTGCGATTCAATCTTGAAAGCACAGGCAAGGCCGTCACCAATGTCCACCAGCCCCGCGTTTTCCTCTCCGGCTCCGACCAGGAGCGATTTGCCCTCCCGGGGAAGTGTTTTGAGGTATTTGATCGAATTTTTATAACTGCAATGCTCGGACCACATGACCGAATAGATACTGAGTTCGGTATAATTGGGTACCCGGCCAAGGATTTGTTGAATCCTTTCGAATTCATCAGGAGTAAGGCCCAGGGCAGTGGCCATGGACAGGTTCGTTTCCGCGGTTGCTAGCATGGCGCAAAGATAGAGAGAAGGGGCGGTAGTCAATAATGAGGAGTCAGGAGTCAGTAATCAAGTACTCGACCTCAATCTGCCTTCACCCGCGCCAATCCGAATTTTAACCAACCTCAACTACCATATTGAATCAAAGCCTCATAACTTTGATCTCAATTCAATGAGATCATGAAAAAAATTTTGTTTTTCTTTTCGCTTCTTGCTCCCGTTTCCATACTTACCGCGCAGATCCAGAAAGATCATATGCTCAGCGTGATGATTGATGGAAAAGAATTCAAAACGCAGCCGCAGCATATCAAAGTGGGTGCATACCGTTATATTACCGGCAACGCGATAAAGCCCGACCAGTCGCTGCGCATCTGGATTGGCAGTTGGGATGGTGGTTTTGTAAAAGAATCCGGAAGTTATCTCATCGTCAATGGGGATAAACCGGATACCAAGGAAAACTTTAAAACCGCCCATGACCTTGGCAAATACAAAGGGATAGCAGCCATCAAATACGTCCTGGAGACCAAGTCTCCCAGGATGGAATATCACGTAGGGTACAGCCAGAACAACGATGAGTCCCTCGAGGTCAGGATCGGAGAGGACGGCTACATGGAATTTACCTTTGATTGCACTTTGAGCGGCACCTGGTGGAAGGAAAAAACCTCCGCCACCGTCTTTGGCGGGCTGGGCCGTATCGTGGATAAAATGGAGGACAAGGCCGTCACCAGCGCCACGGGATTCGAACAGGATATTGATCCCGAAGGCAATGGCTATAAAAAACAAAAAACCACGGACAAAATTGAACTTAAAAGCGGCGTGGTTAAACTAAAAATGAAGGCGGAATAAACGATCACCGGATGACGAACCAGGTGGAGGATTCGGCGGGAATACTCACGCTTATTTTTATGGCATACTCCCGGTCCATCCTGTACTTCACTGGGCGTCCGTCTTTTTCCGCCAGGCTGACCTTATTCACCAGGCCGGTATAGTATAAAGGTATCCTGACCTCCCGCTCAATCGCTTGTTTAAGTGGATTGAACAATTGCAATAAACCTTTTTCTTCAAGTCCCGGGTTGACATGCATCCAGCCATCCCAGTCCCGGCCATCCGCCCGCCGCAAATGGACCAGGTCCGAATTGAGGATATTCCTGTATTTTTTGTACCAGTCTATGACTTTAATCACCACGGATTTAGTTTCTTCAGTGTCGTAAAGCCGTGGACCGCGGTAACAAGCCTGCACTCCGGCACCATAGTATTGGGTCATCAGCATTTCATAATCCTGAAGATGCTCATGCAGCGGTTCCAAAACGGCTTCAGGGCCTCCTCCCTGGTATTTGGTGAGCGGAACAAAGCCCCAGGCCATCGAACTGTTTTTTTCCCAGGTGCCATCGTAGATATTTTGCCGGTTGAGGAGGACCTGTTGCGCCCGGGGCAGGGAAAAGTTGACTTCCCGGTAACCCAGGGCGATTTTATGGGTGCCATCCAGGAAATACCAGTCCGGGGCATTGATATAGATGCCCTTTTCCGTACACCATCGATAAAGTTCTTTTTGCATTTCCATCTGTCTCCATTGGCTGTCTTCCAGGCCCCGGTGGCCGGGATGATTTTTCGAGGCGCAAAGATCCCCCGGATAAGGCCCGTCATTTTCAAAGAGGTCAAAACCGGTAGCGCTGAAAAATGTTTTAAGCCGGGCTGAATAACCCAGCCCCCAGGCGCTGCCAAAACAAGGCGCATTGCCGAAAAACGCGCCCCCGGTCTTGCCCGTGGCGGGGTTGATCACATCATCCTCTTCACTGATCCTCCGGGAGCTGAAAAGGGAATAACTCCCTATAAAAATGTTTTTGGAATGTGCATAGTCGGCCAGCGTTTTCCACCTCCTGAGGTTAGTAGCAGAAGTATCTTCGATGTTGCAGTGACTGCCAAAGCTCAGGATCAGCGCTTCATAACCGGTCGCAGCGCACTGATCAATGGCCACACGCACTTCTTCGTCTGTGCGGCTCACCAGGTGCATAAAAATGGGATTGGTATTGGTCCATGGAGCGATGACCCGGTACATTTTTCTGACAGCCAGTCCCCGGCGTTCGCGGTCATAACTGTCCATGAGAAGTTCAAAGGTCCTGATGGATTCAAAATGGCTTCCTGAAGCCAGTTCCACCCCGGGCCCATGGGTAGGGTATACTTCTAGCAGGCAGGGTGTTTCATAATTATAATTCACCTGGGAGGTATAACTGCTGTCGGTTTTCCAGTGCGTGGTCTGATCACTGATGGCATACCGCATGGCATTGTTGAAGGCGTAATTGGATTCGATATAAAGGCCCTGGGGTGTTTTCATTTGGTCTGGTTTGCCAATTACGGCGCTTTCTTCCTCCACCGTCGCCAGGATTTCATTGACCACCCGGTCCACCCGTATGGTACGCCGGCCCTGTTGATGAATGCTTAGCCATTTGCAGATCAGAGGAAGTCCGTCATACAATTCATAGTGAACGAATACAGTCAATGCTTCAAACCGGGGATGCCGGTATTCAAAACTTACCTTTTTGCCTGTTGCTTTTTCCCTTTCCATATGCCACATGGATGTCTTCCAGTTTATCCTGGGGCTTATCTCACCTATGGAATAACCCGCAAACTGAAAATCATTTTCATGGGCGGAAAGAGAGTCAATCCATTCCGGTTTGAGATACCCTTTCTCTTTCTGTCCATAAAGCCCGCCAATATTGAATGTTTCGCCGTCCAGGATCAGGCTGGCTTCAGGGCCTGCCGCGCGCAGGATTTGTTGTTGACTGGACGTATTGGAAAAATCAATACAAGCAACATTTGGATGAAGCCGGAATACCCTCCTCAGCAAACCATTGTAAAGGACCAGTTCTTTACCCTGGTTGCGGGTATATACCCCTGCTCTTTCGGGAATGGGATGCACCAACCAATCCTGTTTGGCTGGTGTACCCGTTTCCGGTTGCCAGGGAAGGGGTTGTTCCTGGGCAGTCAGCCGGGAGGAATACAAAAGGAATACTAGGAGTACATTTTTCATTATCAGTAATCAGTAGTCAGGAATTGCTTTGCTAACAGCTCATAGCTCAAAACTCTCCACTCAATCAAACTTTCTACCGCTCCTGTCCGTAAAATTACTTCCTGCCTGCTGGGTACCCATGACCAGGGTATCCTGAATATTGACATGGGGTGGCCGGCTGGCAACAAAATATATGATTTCGGCCACGTCAGCTGATTTCAGCGGATTAAAATCTTTGTAAATACTGGCTTTTTCTTCATCTCCATGAAAACGGACCCTTGCAAATTCTGTTTCTTCCACCATGCCCGGAGCGACCTGGCTTACCCGGACCCCGTGAGTATACAGATCGAGCCGCATGCCTTTGGTCAGCATGTCTACGGCTGCTTTGGTTGCGCTGTATACATTCCCTTTTGGGTAAATGTCCTTGCCGGCAGTCGAACAAATATTAATGATATGTCCTGTTTTGCGGGCCACCATCTGCGGGCTGATGAGCCGGGTAATATAGAGCAGGCCTTTCACATTGGTGTCGATCATGATTTCCCAGTCCTCCAGATCTCCTTCGTGGATAAAGTCCAGTCCGCTGGCCAGGCCTGCATTGTTCAAAAGAACATCAATGGGCTTAAACTCAGCAGGGATCCGGCTTACGGCTGCTTCCGTTTCAGACAGTTTCCGTATATCAAAGGCCAGGGTGAGCACTTTTACGCCATAGGATTTACGGAGATCCCCGGCGAGGGCATCCAGCCTGTCCTGTCTTCTTGCGCATAAAATCAGCGAGTGTCCATGGCGGGCAAATTCCCTTGCGGTCGCTTCCCCGATCCCCGAGGAGGCGCCTGTGATGAGTATATTCATTGTATATTTTCTTTAATGGTCTGAATGGTTTCCCCGAATTCCTTAACAAACTCCGGGTATTTGCTGGTCGCCGGACCGTCGAATCCCGTGTGGATCGAACGGATCTTATTGTTTTTATCCAGGATGACCAGGGTGGGGTAGGCTAATATGGAGTCCAGAAAGGGAAGCTGTTTGCTGACGACGGATTTACTGGTTGTCGTCGCTGCCAGCAGGATCTCATAAGGCACTTCCAGTTTTTTCCGGTAATTGCGGATGGCATTCAGGGCCTTGAGGGTATCCCGATGCCTTTCACAGGCCAGGCCGATTACAACGATATCCAGACCCTGGTTTTGGCTTAGATATTCCTTGAGAAACCGGGTTTCATCATAACAATTGGGACACCAGGTGCCCATGATCTGGAGGACTTTTATATCCTGTTCGAAGTCTTCCAGAGAGCGGGTTGAGCCTTCCGGGTTGAGGAAATTGAATTGGACCGGAAGTCCCGTTTCTTTATTTCTCAGGGTAGCTGAAGAAAGCGTGGCCTCCGGGTTACGCACCGCAGTCCAGACGGAAAGAAAATGATTACCCGATTTAAAGGTGCCCAGCAGGCTGTCACCGGTAATTTTTCCAAAAAAGAGATAGGCATGCGAACCGTCGAAGGTGGAAAGGAAGAATTTGTTGCCGGTCACGGTCCCTTCAAGAAAACGATGGTCCCCCGATTCCGTCCTGAATGTGCCGGTCAGGTACGCTCCTACCTGTTTAAATTCCCCGATGGCCCTCTCCGTTTTTTCCAGGTTAAGGTCAAATAGGCAGTCCCAGGTGCCGGTCAGGTCCGTCACCGGAGGGGAAGGCACGACCTGGAAGCGGTCCTTTTTCCCAAAATGGGCTGTAAAAGGGATGGAATAATTGACGCGGTTCCGGGCCACCCATTCCCCCTGGATGATCCCTTCCTTCATAATGCCTCGGATATGGGAATCAAAAGCAACAAATTCAATCCAGACCGTATCTTCCGCAGTATTTTTGTTCCGGCCGGTGTACACTTCGTCAATCCGGATGCGTTCCGTTCCGTTAATGATTTCTATAGAAGGTTTCTGGTCTTCCTTTCTGTATAAGACCTCAAATAGAAAGGGTAATTCATCTTCCGGGTCATACACCGGTTTGGTACCTTCCTTTTCATAACGTTCAATTTCATCTTTCAAAGAAAGGGTCGGCATGGAACTGAGCTTTAACGCACCCCGCCAGATTCCTGGGGCAAGAGAGGTATAACTTTCCTTGGGCCGGATGCAGCTGCTGATCAAGGAGAAAATAAGGAGGACGAGGGGCAGGTATGTGCGGTTCACGATTCAGATTTTTCACCGACAAAGTTATCTTCTTTGTATTTAAACAGAATGTTGAAGCTGGTCAGGCTACCATAGATCCGGGTGATATATTGTTGCATATCCACCTTTTCAGCGTCGCTCATTTTGGGATGAGCGTTTATTTTTTGTTCCAATACCCTCAACCGGTCCCTGACCATTACGATTTTATGGAAAAAGGCTTCGATCGGCAGCTCCTTGGGCTTTAGACCGATTTCTGATGGCTGCATAATCAACACGCCTTTGTCCCATTTATCCCCGATCGGGGTGATCGTGGAGATGTCGGACCATTGACGGAGGATGCGGGCCAGTGATTTTTCCGCTTCGGTATAGGTTACGGATTCGTCTGCAGGCAATTTTTCAATGATCTCCCAGCCCGAGTATTCTTTTCCTACTCCCTTAATCCCATAATGAATGAAACAAACATCATAAGCGACGGGGTGCAACCGGATGATGACTCCCTCACCATAGGCCGGATGTTTAATCCTTGAACCAATTCCCAACAGGTTTTCCAATGCCATGTTATTCGATTATTTTTGTAAAATTCTAAAAATCATATGACATATCTCCATTTTAAACTCAGGATCCTCATCGCCTTGATGACAGCCTTTGTCGCCCTTTCCGCTGTCCAGGCTCAGAAGACGATCAGGAAAATCAATAAAAAGGTCGGCCAAAACGCTGTTCAAAACGATATGTTGTACCTCGCCTCGGACCAGCTCCAGGGAAGGAAGACGGGAGAATCAGGTAACCACCTTGCAGCCGCTTATATCGCCGGAGAATTCCGGAAAGCCGGGGTAAGGGTAATACCTGGCATGAAAGACTATTTCCAGCCCATTCCTTTTCAGAAATTCATCGCTCCCAAACAAGGGGAGGTGAAAGTGCTGGGATCCGAATTTACCCTGGGTTCTAACCTGGTGGTGCTCCATGGAGGGCCCTCGCATACCTCCACAGAAGCAATATATGCTGGTTATGGATGGGTCGATGTAGCGGGTGGACACGATGACTTTAAGGGGTTGGATGTCAAAGGCAAGATCGTATTGGTCCAGGGCGGATTGCCACAAGGTGGTTCACCCACGGAAATATTCTCCTCTATGGCATCAAAGAGGGAACTGGCCCGATCGCGGGGTGCTGCCGGACTCCTTGAAATTTATAACCTGAGTTTTCCCTGGAATTTTTTCAGATCGTATTTCAGCCGGGACCGTCTCGAGGTAGTGCAAAATACCGAAAAGGACGGCGATTCTTTTTTTCACGCATGGATTCAGCTGCCCTCTGGATCCAAGCCTTCTTTGGAAACTGGCAAATCCTTCCCTTTGCAAATCAATACTACCGGATCTACCACAAGCACGGTGAAGGCGGATAATGTACTGGGTTATATCCCGGGCAAAAAACTCAAGGATGAATATGTGATGCTGAGCGCACATTTTGACCATGTCGGGACCAGGGCCGGCCAGGTGATTGACAACGATACCATCTGGAACGGAACCCGGGACAATGCCTGGGGCACGGTGGGCTTGATCGCCGCCGCGCGTTTTTTTGCCCAGAATCCTCCGGACCGTTCCATCTTCCTCGCGGCAGTCAATGGTGAAGAAATCGGCCTCCTGGGTTCCAAATACCTGGCTGACAACCCGGTTTTGCCCTGGAAACAGGTGATTTTTAACCTGAATTCAGACGGAGCCGGTTATTCGGATACCACCATTGTGGCTGTCATAGGTTTAAACCGGGTCGGGGCAGCCCGGGAAATCATTACCGGCTGTGAAGCCTTTGGTTTGGGCACCTTCGCGGATCCTGCTCCTGAACAAGGGCTATTTGACCGGTCGGACAATGCCTCTTTTGCCGCCCTGGGTATTCCAGCCCCTACCATTGCTGCCGGTTTAAGGACTTTCGATGAAGCCGTCCGCAAATACTATCATCAATCCATAGATAATCCGGACAATATCAGCTATACCTATCTTACCCGTTTTACAAAGGCTTTCATAAATTCTGCAAATAATATTGCCAACATGAAGGAAAGGCCAAAATGGCAAAGCGGGGATAAATACGAGGCAGCTTCAAAAAACTTATACGGCTATTAATAGACAGGATAAAATTTAACTATCTTTTAGACTAAATTTGTTAGGAGTTCGTTAAGAACAGCAGGGGTTCGTTTTAGCATTGCCCTACAAGGAAGACCTTGATTTTTAATTTTTTAGCATGATTTTTGACATATAGGATATGCTGTATTCCTATAAAGGGTTGTCAGAATATATTATTTTGCAGAACAATTATATACGTATTGGATTTTATAGTCATATAAAATAAAGTTAATGAAACGAATTCTTTTACTGTCTTTGTGTATTGCTGGTGTAATTATTTTAACACCAAAAAATATTGAGGCCCAGGACTTGCATTATTCCCAGTTTTATAATGCGCATGTCAACATCAACCCGGGATTGACCGGCATTTTTAACGGCGATGTCCGGATTGCAGCCAATTACCGGAATCAGTGGAAAGTACTTCCCATTCCTTATATGACCGTCACCGGGGCTTATGATATGAAATTATACCGCAAACCGGACCGGAAAGATTTTTTTGGGGCCGGACTGGTGTTTAATTACGATCAGGCCGGGGATTCCAAGCTCAATCTGGCGACGCTTGGACTCAATGGTTCTTATTCTTTACCGGCCGGTAACAACTCTTTTTTCACTATTGGCGCCCAGCTTGCTTTTTCGAGGAGGGCGTTTTCCCTGGATGACCTGACCTTTGACGAGCAGTTCGACGGGGTCAAGTTCGATCCAAGCCGTGCGATCACGGAGTCCTTTGACCGCAAAGCTTTATTTGTGCCTGATTTTTCTGCGGGCCTCAATTACCGTTTTCAAAAGTCTTCAAGGACTAAAGCCGATATCGGAGTGGCGGCTTTTCACCTCAATAATCCTCGCAATCCATTTTATACCGATGATAAATCCGTTAAACTGCCTCCCCGTTTTGCATTCAACGCCCTGATCCAGGCAAAGGTGGCCAACCCGGTAGATATACTGGTGCACGGTCTGGTCCAGTTTCAGAAACCTTATCGTGAATTTGTTATTGGGGCCGGTCCCAAATTTTACCTCAACCAAAAGAGGGGAAAAAATTTTGCCGTCGGATTGTATGGAATGTACCGGTTTAAAGATGCCCTGGCCCCCGCTTTCCACCTTTACCTGAATGAACTGCAGGTGGGCTTTAGTTACGATGTGAATACTTCTGCGTTCAAGACGGTGACCAACCGGAGGGGAGGACCAGAACTTTCACTGATCTATACGATTACCAAAGTGAAACCCCTGAGCAAATTTAAAGCCTGTCCGATTTTTTAAAAATGAAAATTATGAACTGGAAGAAACTATATATCCCGCTGTTATTCACCCTGGCGGTTTTTACCCCGGGCCAAGGCCAGACCTACAAGGCTTTTATGAAAGCAGCCGATGATGCCGCTGCCAAAAAGGACTATTATTCAGCCCTGGTCTATAATCTGGATGCCCTGGAATTTGACAGTACCCGGATCGACCGGCTGCATGCTGCCGCCGAAGCTGCCCGGAACATCAATTCTTATAAAGTAGCCGAAACCTTTTATCAGAAAGTCGTGGACCTGGATAAGAAGGAGACCTATCCTCTTGATAAATTTTACCTGGCCGAAATGAAACAACGCCAGGGAAAATATCCGGACGCCAAAGAAGTCTACCAGATGTACCTGGCTGAAAACCGGGGAGATGACCCTTATTTCACCCAGAAATCGGAAAAGGAAGTGAAGGCCTGTGATTGGGCAGCCACCCAGGTATTGCAAACCCTGGAAAATGTAAAAATCACCCGCATGGGAGACGATATAAACACAGGATATTCTGAATTCGGAGCGCTAAAAAAAGGAGACAGCCTGTTTTATTCTTCCCTTCGGTTTGAACTTCCCGGAGACGCCTCTTATCCCAGGAAGACCTATTCCAATCTCTTGCTCACGGTGAAAGGGGTAGCCAATGAAGCCCTGGCTCAGATCAACAGCCCTTCAACGCATACGGCCCACACCGCTTTCAGTGAAAAAACCGGAAGAATTTATTTTACCCTTTGTGAATACCTGAATTCCAGCGATATCCGCTGTGACCTGTTCTACCGGGAGAATATCGATGGTAAATTTGGAGAAGCTGTAAAACTGCCTGAACCCATTAACCAGGCCGGATTTACCAATACTCAGCCCAATATTGGACTGGATCCGAAAAACGAGCGGGAGATCCTGTATTGGGTATCGGACCGGACCGGTGGCAAGGGAAAACTGGATATCTGGTATTCCGTGATTCTTGCGGATGGCAGTTTTTCCACCCCGGCCAACCTGGCTTCCATCAATACGGCAGAAAACGACATCACGCCTTTCTTTCACAATCCTTCGCAGGAATTGTATTTCAGTTCCGAAGGATTCATCGGTATGGGAGGTTATGATGTGTACAAATCCATTTTAAGGAACGGCCAGTGGTCTGAACCTGAACACCAGGGCGTTCCCGTCAACAGCAGTTATAATGATGTCTACTATTCTTTATCACCCGATTCAAAGAGTGGCCTGATGTCTTCCAACCGGCTCGGATCTGCTTTCCTGGATGAATTGCAGGAGGCCTGCTGTTATGATATTTACAGTGTGGATCTGGAGCCCACCCGCATTAACCTGGAGGTGACCACCTTCGACAGGCACACGCTGGAAGCCCTGGCCGGAGCAACGGTAAGATTAAAAAACCTAACCAATCCCGGAGCGCCCGATCTGGTGCTGACAAATCCTACAGCAAACGATTTCAAATTCGCACTCGAGCGCAATAAGGATTACCTCATCACCGCAACCCGGGAAAAATACAGGCCAGACACGGTGAGCGTTTCGACGTTCGGGATCAGCCGATCTCAGACCATCGCTAAAAAAGTGTATCTCGAAACCGATATCATCGACCTGAATGTGCTCACCTTTGATAAAAAGACACTTGAAGAACTGCAAGGCGCCGAGGTGACGCTGATCGACCTGTCCGACAGTACATCCTTGACTAAAATCAACCCAAGTGGAAATGATTTTTATTTCCCGCTGGTCCGCGGAAGGCAATACCGGATCATTGCTAACAAAAAAGGGTATAATCCGGCGACGATTTTGCTGGACACGAGGGAAATTAAAGCCAATACCATTACGGAGAAAATGTACCTGGATATCGGGGACATCTATTCCTTCCTGCCCCTGATCTTGTTTTTTGACAACGATCAGCCGGATCTCCGTTCCTATCAGCCGCGCACGGATAAATTGTACAGTGAAACATATCCTCCTTATTATGCCCGCAAGGAGGAATATAAAGATCAATGGGCGAGCAAACTGAGGCAGGAAGAGATCCCCGCCAGCGACCGGGACTATGAAAATTTCTTCAACGACAAGTTGCGTAAAGGAAACAACGATTTGTTCCGGTTCCTGGACATCCTGATCGGCATGCTGGAACGTGGAGATAAATTTGAGATTTTCCTGAAAGGGTACGCCAGCCCGAGAGCCACCGAACGTTACAACCTGATCCTGGGGCAACGCAGGATATTCAGTGTCAAAAACGAATTCCTTAAATACCGGGATGGCGTATTGAACCAATACCTCAAGAACGGCCAGCTCAAAGTAGCTGAAAAATCCTTTGGTGAAACCACTGCCCCCCGGAGAGTGCCTGACAGCATCACGAATCAAAGACTTTCGATCTTCAGCCTGGATGCCTCCCAGGAAAGAAGGGTTGAAATCGTAGAAGTCAAACCAAGTAAATAGAAACTACCATGAACAAAACATATATCCATTCTATCATGAAGACGTACAGGAGCCTCTTGTGGAGTCTGGGCACTTTGATCCTGATCCTGGCTTCCCAGCGAGTACAGGCCACCCATATCGTAGGAGGGAATATCTCATACCGCTGTATTACCAAGGATATCTATGAAGTCACGGTGATCGTCAGGCGGGATTGTCTGCTCGGCGACCCCGAAGCTTATTTTGATAATCCGGCTTCCATAGGAATTTTTGATAAAAACGGCGAATTGCTGCAGTTCCTCGGTGTAAGAGGCCAGCTTTTATTGAAACTCCAGGTAGATGATACCCTGACCCCTGCCATCACTGAGAACATCTGTACGATCAACGGTACTCAAAGCGTCTGTGTTCATGAAGCCACTTATAAAGGCAATATAAACCTGCCTTACCGGGCGGGTGGTTATTACCTGATGTACCAGCGTTGTTGCCGGAATATGCCAATACAAAATATTACCGAACCCCTGCAAACTGGTGGTTCTTGGGTAACGTATCTGTCCGAGGAGGCCATGACCTCCTGCAATACCAATCCTGTTTTCAATAGCTGGTCACCCATTTTCCTTTGTGCAGGAAAACCTTTTAACTTCGATCATGCAGCAACGGATAAAGACGGTGATTCACTGGTTTATAAAATATGGTCTCCGTACACCGGCGCCACCAAAGCTTTCCCCTTGCCACAACCGCCAAACAAGCCGGATTTTAAACCTGTTTCCTGGCAATCTCCTTACAGCGAAGCGGATATGATGGGTGGGGATCCATTCCGAATTGATGCCCGCACCGGAATGATACATGCGGTTCCCAATACCCTTGGCCTTTTCCTCCTCGGCGTACAGGTTGAAGAATACCGCAATGGCAAGTTGATTGGGACCGTTTACCGCGATTTCGAAGTGAAAGTCATCGACTGCTCCAATCTCATTGATGCCAAAATCAATGCACCGGACCTCCAATGCGATGATTTGACTATAAATTTCAAGAACGAAAGCACCAACGCCACGCATGTACGCTGGTATTTTGACTATGACCGGAACCTCAACGCCACCAGTACCGAATTCAATCCAACGTATCGGTACACCGATACCGGTACTTATAGGATAGCCCTGGTGATCACCAAGGACAGCGCCTGTTTCGATACCGCATACCATGTGGTGCACCTCAAATCATCCGCAAGCATCAAGGCTGCTTTTGGGGTAAAGACCGGACCATGTAAAGATGGCTTTATCAGTATAAGCCTTACTGACCAGAGTTCGGGAGTAGATCCGACCGGTGTATACACCTGGACCGTGACCTATGGAGGTACTACACTTACTTCAACAGAAAAAAATCCGGTTTTTTCCGTTCCGAACGGAGTGCTGGCGGTAATAAAACTTGAAATTGCAGAAGAAGGTTCTGGATGCTTTGCCACCGCAACCCAAAGCTTGCTGGCCAGTTTTCTTCAACCCGGCGATCACCTGGATTCATTGTCTGTTTGCACTGGCGATACGGTCAAAGTGAACTTCATACAATCCGATTCCATTCGTGGAAAGTATAATTATGCCTGGGATCCCAGCCCGGTCATTATCGGGGGAGCCAATACCCCTGAACCCATCATTCGTTCTGCCGCAGACCAGGAAGTTTACATTTACGCCACCGTGGACAACAAGGATGGTTGTACCGGCAGGGATTCCATCCTCATCCGTTCCTTACACAAACCCAAACTGGATTTTATATTCAGTAATTTATGCGGCTCGTTGCTTGTAAAAGTGATCAACCGGGGCGATACACTGGAGAACTATTTGTGGAATTTCGGAGATGGTACCACCTCATTGGAAAGAGCGCCGGAGCACACCTATGCTGCTGCGGGGCGGTATACCGTGACTTTATCGACGACGGATGATTGCGGGACCAGCCTCAGTAAATCCTTTGATATCGGAAATTTTGCCTGCCTGGAATTGAAGGATACCATCGCTGGTTGTGAAGGCAGGTCCATACAAATCAATCCTTTTGCAGATCCGGCCCATGGCTATACCTGGAGGCCTACGGATAAGCTGAATAATTTGAATATCCCTAATCCCTCCTTTGTAGTCGATTCGCCGCGAATTTTTGTAGCGGATATCTATGACCTGAATACAGGAATTGGACTTGGAACTCATACCATTTGGGTGATTAACCCTTTATCTGAGGAGATCGATCGGCTCAGGGATACCGTCCTGGCCTGCGCAGGTCAGGGAATTGCCCTCAACCCGGGTGGCAATCCGGTCCTTCAATACATCTGGTCACCGGCCCAATTTCTTGACAACCCCACCGCTGTCAACCCCGTTGCGACCGTATCCAGTCAGACCATTTTTACCGTAATGATCACCAACCCGGCTGATTCCTGCGTGGCGAGTACGCAGATGGTGGTGCTGATACCAACGAAGATCGCTGCAGACCTCATTCCGGACAGCCTTGAGGCCTGTATCAATATACCGGTTGCACTGAATCCCAATGGGATTCCGGACACCAACCTGATATACCTTTGGTCGCCAGCCAACAAACTGGATAATCCGGGAAGTGTGAATCCAAAAGCCACGATCGATGTCCCGACCTTATTTACCGTAACCATCAGGGACAAACGATTTGTAAATTGCCAGGTCACGGAAACCGTCAAGGTACGTATTCCGCTGGTTGAAGAAGTGGGCAGAATAAAAGATAGTTTCACCGTATGTGCCGGGGTACCTATACCATTGAATCCCGGAGGGGATGCCCGATATGTCTATGAATGGAGCCCGGCTGCCGGATTGGACAATCCGAATTCAGCAAATCCGACCGCGACCCCGCAATCCACAACAGTATATACTGTAAAGATCACCGATACCCTGAGGGGAGGTTGTTTTTTGACTAAGGAAGTAAAGGTTAAAGTAGTGGTTTCCGATGCCATTGGCCAACTCCAGGATACCCTGCTAGCCTGTTTAGGGCAAGGGGTAGCTCTTAACCCGGGGGGCAATCCAAACCTTAAATACATCTGGTCACCGGCCCAATTTCTTGACAACCCCACTGCAGTCAATCCCATTGCTACTGTATCCAGTCAGACGGTGTTTACCGTAATGATTACCAATCCAACGGATTCCTGTATAGCCAGTGCTCAAGTTGTAGTCGTTTTGCCCATTGCAGTTGCGGCCGGCATTATTCCGGATAGCCTGGAAGCCTGTATCAATATACCGGTTGCCCTGAATCCCGGAGGCCTCCAGGACCCCAACCTGGTTTACCTTTGGTCTCCGGCCAACAAGCTGGATAATCCTGCCAGTGTGAATCCGAAAGCTACGATAGATGTCCCGACCGTGTTTACAGTCACAATCAGGGATACTCGATTTGAAAACTGCCAGTTGACCAAATCCGTTAAGGTGCGCATTCCACTCATCGAAGAAGTGGGCAGAATAAAAGATAGTTTCACCGTGTGTGCCGGGGTACCTTTACCATTGAATCCAGGAGGGGATGCCCGATTTGTCTATGAATGGAGCCCGGCGGCCGGATTGGACAATCCGAATTCGACAAATCCGACTGCGACCCCGCAATCCACAACGGTATATACTGTAAAGATCACCGATACCCTGAGGGGAGGTTGTTTTTTGACAAAGGAAGTAAAGGTTAAAGTAGCGGTTTCCGATGCCATTGGCCAACTTCAGGATACCCTGCTAACCTGTTTAGGGCAAGGGGTAGCCCTTAATCCGGGAGGCGATCCAAACCTTAAATACATCTGGTCACCGGCCCAATTTCTTGACAACCCCACCGCTGTCAATCCCATAGCCACGGTATCCAGTCAGACAGTGTTTACTGTAATGATCACCAATCCGGCGGATTCCTGTGTAGCCAGTGCTCAAGTTGTGGTCGTTTTACCTATTGCTGTTGCGGCCGGCATTATTCCTGACAGCCTTGAAGCCTGTATCAATATACCGGTTGCGTTGAATCCCAATGGGATTCCGGACACCAACCTGATATACCTTTGGTCGCCAGCCAACAAACTGGATAATCCGGGAAGTGTGAATCCAAAAGCCACGATCGATGTCCCGACCTTATTTACCGTAACCATCAGGGACAAACGATTTGTAAATTGCCAGGTCACGGAAACCGTCAAGGTACGTATTCCGCTGGTTGAAGAAGTGGGCAGAATAAAAGATAGTTTCACCGTATGTGCCGGGGTACCTATACCATTGAATCCCGGAGGGGATGCCCGATATGTCTATGAATGGAGCCCGGCTGCCGGATTGGACAATCCGAATTCAGCAAATCCGACCGCGACCCCGCAATCCACAACAGTATATACTGTAAAGATCACCGATACCCTGAGGGGAGGTTGTTTTTTGACTAAGGAAGTAAAGGTTAAAGTAGTGGTTTCCGATGCCATTGGCCAACTCCAGGATACCCTGCTAGCCTGTTTAGGGCAAGGGGTAGCTCTTAACCCGGGGGGCAATCCAAACCTTAAATACATCTGGTCACCGGCCCAATTTCTTGACAACCCCACTGCAGTCAATCCCATTGCTACTGTATCCAGTCAGACGGTGTTTACCGTAATGATTACCAATCCAACGGATTCCTGTATAGCCAGTGCTCAAGTTGTAGTCGTTTTGCCCATTGCAGTTGCGGCCGGCATTATTCCGGATAGCCTGGAAGCCTGTATCAATATACCGGTTGCCCTGAATCCCGGAGGCCTCCAGGACCCCAACCTGGTTTACCTTTGGTCTCCGGCCAACAAGCTGGATAATCCTGCCAGTGTGAATCCGAAAGCTACGATAGATGTCCCGACCGTGTTTACAGTCACTATCAGGGATACTCGATTTGAAAACTGCCAGTTGACTAAATCCGTTAAGGTGCGCATTCCACTCATCGAAGAAGTGGGCAAAATAAAAGACAGCTTGACGGTGTGTGCTGGAGTCCCTACCCCTTTGAATCCCGGAGGGGATGCCCGATTTGTTTATGAATGGAGCCCGGCCACAGGCCTGAATAATCCGAATTCACCAAATCCGACAGTAACCCCGGTGTCGACTACAGTCTATAGCGTAAAGGTCACGGATACCTTGAGGGGAGGTTGTTTCATCACGAAGGAAGTCAGGGTGACTGTACCTCCCGCTTTTACAGTGGTACCGTCTTTCAGGGATACCGTTAGTTGCAGTGCCACGGGATTCAGACTGAGGGTTGCCTCGGACAATCCCAGGGTGACTTTTGAATGGTTCAATCCGGCAGGAACTTCCATAGGGAAGGGGGATACGTTGAGCGTAAACCCAACTCAACGAACGACCTACCGGGTGACCGGAACGGATGAATTTGGTTGTCAAAAAAGCGATACGGTAAGGGTGGATCCCGCACCAGTGCGGATAGCTATTGCGGTTCCGGGCGGTGGGCTGGTCTGCCAGGGGGATTCCATCCGCCTCACAGTGACCAATCTGAATCCCGCCCAGGTCCTCACTTACAGCTGGACGCCGGCCACCGACATCCTGAGTGGAGCCAATACCTCCAGCCCGCTGATTCGTCCGACGGCAAGCAGGAAATATTACGTGACCGCAACCAACCAGCAGGGATGCCGGACGATTGATTCGGCAGAAATCCGGTTTAGCCCGGTTCAGCAAGTGACGGTCACGGCAAATCCGACAACCATTGTCATCAGCCAGACCTCGCAGATCACTGCAACAAATGTTCCCGGTTATACTTACCGTTGGTCCCCCGCCGAGGGGTTGAGCAATCCAAATATCTCCAATCCGGTAGCCAAACCTTTGCAAACGACAACTTATACGCTGACGGTAACCAATCCGGATGGTTGTGTGCAGACCCGTCAGGTCACCATTACCGTTCAGACCTTACCCTGTGCCCGGCCAAACATATTCCTGCCCAATGCCTTTACGCCAAACGGAGATGGAAAGAACGATGTTCTATATCTCCGTGGGGTGATTGTCGAGAGCATGAGCCTGATCATCTATAACCGGTGGGGCCAGAAAATATTTGAATCCAAAAATCAAAGCATCGGTTGGGACGGTACCTTCAATGGTAAATTGCTTGACCCGGATGTATACGCGTATTATCTCACGGTGAATTGTATCGGAGGGGAAGTGTTTACCGAACAAGGCAACGTGACCATTCTCCGTTGACATGCCCTGTTTTAAAAAAAGGCCTGTACAGCCTTCTGTGGTTTTCAGGCCTTTTCTTTTGCAGGATCAGCCTTCCATTTTTGCAGGAGTGCCTTTACGGTAGGATTCGGTCATTTCCTTTGAAACCGCAGACCGTATAATATTGATGTATGACTTGGTGTCGATTTGTAGGGAAACAATTTCATTTTCAATTTTATTGACGCGGCCGATGATGCCACTCATAGTGACCACCTCATCCCCTTTTTTGATTTCGTTTTGAAATGCGGTTTGAGCTTTCTGTCTTTTTTGCTGGGGCCGGATGAAGAAAAAATACATAATCACCAGGAGCAGGGGGAACATCAGCAGATTGAATATTCCGGAACCGCCACTGGCCTGTAAAATAATCAGTTGAGTCATGTTTAAGCTTGTTTTTAAGGCAAAAATAATCATATTGCACGCTTAAATGGCATCGGTCATCTTTTTAACCGGATTTATGGGTTCGGGCAAGAGTTCCACGGGCCTTCAGCTCGCAAACCGTTTAGGTTATGAATTCATGGACCTCGATGCGTACATCGAAAAAAAAGAAGGCCGGTCGATAAGCCAGATTTTTGCGAACCAAGGTGAAGGTGGATTCAGGAAACTGGAGCAAAGTGCCTTGCATGAATTGGGCAGCCGGGAAAGGAGCGTGATTTCCTGTGGGGGAGGAACCCCTTGTTATTCAGACAATATGCAATGGATGAACCATCGGGGGATCACTGTATTCCTCAACCCTTCTATGCGGGTGCTGGCCGAACGGCTCCAATCAGGCCAGGAACACCGTCCCCTGATTCGCGGCTTGAACCGCGAAGAGCTTCTCACGTATATTGAGTCCCGGCTTAAAGAAAGAATGCCCTATTACACCCAGGCCCGGATACAACTGGTGGGCGTGCACGATCAGGACACCGTCGTCAGCAGTATTCTGGAGGCCTTAAAAAACAACGATCAGTTTACTGGAGGGTAAAGGTTAAGCAAGCGATCAATCGCTCGTCCGGCATGGATGACGGGACCGGTCGACCCAGGATCCCCGCTGCGGCCGCCGGTTTCAGCCAATATGGAATAAACCTGGTCCGTGGTGAGATCCGGTTGTATGCTCTTCATCAAGCCAACCAGGCCACTGACACAGGGGGCAGCCATACTGGTCCCGTTGAAGGAGGCGTATTGATTGTTGGGGATCGTGCTGAAAATGGAAACTCCCGGTGCGGCAATTTTATTTTTGATATGGGTTACGGAGTTGGAGAAAGAGGCTTTATTGGAGGAGGTATCGATGGCGCTAACAGTAATCACTCCATCAGCATTGGCGGGAGCAAATCCGCGGGCGTCGGAATTGTCGTTACCGGCTGCTACCACTACGATGACCCCGCGCTCATTGGCATAGCGGACTGCTTCAGAATAGGCCTTCTGGCGGCTGTCGATGCTTCTGCCCCCCAGGGAAAGATTGATTACATCGGCTCCCTGGTCGGCGGCTTTCAGGATCCCGTTGATGATATCCCGTTGTGTGCCCATCCCGAAATTGCCCAGAACCTTGATACTCGAAACCGACACATATTCAGGGCCAGGGTTGAGGGATGAAATGCCGAGGGCATTGTTGGTCACGGCAGCGGCTATACCCGCACAATGGGTACCATGCCCTTTCGGATCATCGTCAAACCGGGAATCCACCGATTCATAATTGTTGTTCAGGTCTTCGTGTTTTCCATCCACCCCGGTATCGAGTATAAAAATGCGTGCCTTCTTTTTGGCGATAATCCTGCCTTCGCGAAAATGGCTCATGACCTGGTTCCATCCCAAAATTTCAATCGACCATTGTTTGTCGGTGTGGGGATCGTTGGTCAGGGGTTTAAATTTAGATTTATAGGGGGTTATGGGGATGACGGGGATGTCAGCGACCGCCTCATTTTCTTCTACCCAGGACACCTCCTTCAGAGCGCTTAATTCCTCCCGGATGACCGGGATCAGGCTTTCCTGGTCTTCGGGCACTTCCAGGGCGACCACATTATCCAGGGAGGTACCGGCTTCGTCCTCCATTTTAAAGGCATTTTCTATTCCAAGATGGTATTTTTTGATGATGGGGGCCAGGGCTTTCCGGTCTTTGTCTTTCAGTTCAATCAGAATCTCCCATTCATTTTCCATGTACGAAAGGCTCGCCTGATGCACGGAAGCGCGCTGCCATTGACCTATAAATAGCCTGGAAAGGGCGTACAACACAATGACGGCAAGCCAGTACAGCCTTTTAAACTCGCGTAAAAACTGAAAAATCAGGGAAATCACCCCCATCATCAACAGGTCCCGTGAAAGGATCACCAGTTTCTGCCCTGCGGATTTGGGGAGGAAGGAAAAGGAAATCGCGTAAACCGAAATCCCGATGACAAAAAGAAACTGGAATAATTTGATGAGGCCTTCCCGGTCCCGGAAAAAATGCCAGAGGATCAGTGCGAAGCTGGCCAGCCAAAAACCATTTGAATACCAGTGTACGAGGTTATTCATAGAACGAAATAACCGGTTTCTCCGGGAACAAAGAAAAAAAATCGGTCAACATGTGCTTTTTAAAGACGAACAGTGCTTACAGCCCTTATCTTCAGGTTTCATCGGTAATTGAGTCCTAAAAATCGTACCTTTGCGGACTCAAATTTTATGGAGAAACATCATTGCGTTATCATTGGTTCCGGGCCGGCGGGTTATACTGCCGCAGTCTATGCCGGAAGGGCCGGGATGGAGCCCCTTTTGTATACGGGGACCGAGCCAGGTGGCCAGCTCACACTGACCTCAGAAGTTGAAAATTTTCCAGGGTATCCCCATGGGGTCCTCGGGCCGGAAATGATGGAAGATTTCCGCAAACAGGCTGAGCGATTTGGCACCATTCTACGCTATGAACGGATTGAAAAAGTGGATTTCTCCGGGCCCAAACACCTGCTGACTTCCGAAGCAGGACTTGACATTGAGGCGGATGCCGTGATCATCGCTACCGGTGCCAGCGCCAAATGGCTGGGCCTCCCTTCGGAAAAGACCTTTTTAAACAAAGGGGTCAGCGCCTGCGCGGTGTGTGATGGATTTTTCTTCAGGGGAAAGGACGTCGCGGTGGTCGGTGGGGGAGACACAGCCACTGAAGAAGCCCTTTATCTTTCCAAATTGTGCAAACAGGTGCACCTGATTGTGCGGAGGCACGAGCTCAGGGCCTCCAAGATTATGGAAGAAAGGGTCATGAATGCAGCTAACATCCACATCTGGTGGGATACGGAGACCCAGGAAATACGCGGGGACCAGTCCGTGAGATCCATTTTGCTGAAAAACAACAAGACCGGACAAACCACCGAGCTGGAAGTGGCCGGATTTTTTGTAGCCATAGGCCATCAGCCGAATACAGCTATTTTCAAAGACTGGCTCGATATGGATGAAAATGGTTATCTCATGACCGTACCGGGCACTTCCAGGACCAACCGCGAAGGGGTCTTTGCATCCGGAGATGCCCAGGACAAGATTTACCGCCAGGCGGTCACTGCAGCCGGCTCGGGTTGTATGGCCGCTCTTGATGCGGAACGTTACCTTAGCGCCAGGGGAATTATTTGATTTAATTTATTAATTTTCGTGATATCATGATCAGCACCAAGCTCAAACCGGGGGTGATTTTTGGCCCCCAACTCAAAGAATTATACGACTATGCCAATGCAGAAGGATTTGCCATCCCTGCAGTCAATGTGATTGGCACCAATACGATCAACGCGGTCCTGGAAACCGCCCGGGAAGTGAATAGCCCGGTGATTATTCAATTTTCCCATGGAGGTGCTTCCTTCGTGGCAGGCAAAGGGGTTAAAAATGAATTCCAGCAGGCCTCCATCCTGGGAGCTGTGTCCGGGGCCATGCATATCCACATCCTGGCGAAGACCTATGGTGTGCCTGTAGTCATCCATACCGATCATTGTGCCAAGAAACTCCTACCCTGGATTGACGGATTGCTGGAGATCGGCGAAAAATATTTTAAAAGCAGGGGCTTCCCCTTATTCAGCAGCCATATGCTTGACCTTAGTGAAGAACCCATCCACGAAAACATATCCATCAGCAAAAAGTATTTCAAACGAATGGCCAGGATCGGCACCGGTATTGAGATCGAGCTCGGTGTCACGGGTGGGGAAGAAGACGGTGTCGACAACAGCGGCGTTGAGAATGCCAGGCTGTATACCCAACCCGAACATGTCGCCCAGGCCTATGAGGAAATGTCAAAAATAAGTCCTTTGTTTACGGTTGCTGCCGCCTTCGGCAACGTCCACGGGGTATATGCCCCGGGCAATGTGGAACTGAAGCCGGTCATCCTGAAAAATTCACAGGACTTCATCCGAGAACAATTCAAAACAAACTCAGGGCAACCGGTCAATTTTGTATTCCATGGCGGCTCAGGTTGTTCCAGGGAAGAAATCCGCGAAGCCATTGGTTACGGCGCGGTCAAAATGAACATTGATACCGATATGCAATGGGCTTTTTGGGAGGGGATCAAAGACTATTATGAAAAGAAAAAAGATTTTCTGCAGGCCCAGTTGGGTAACCCGGATGGCGCAGACAAACCGAATAAAAGCTATTACGACCCGAGAAAATGGCTGCGGGCTGGGGAGGAAAATTTCAAGAAACGGCTGAAAACCGCCTTTGAAGACCTCAACTGCATCAACCGTAACTGATCAATGCAAAGCGGCCCGGATTGGCAGAGACACTATGATCCTGCTTTCCTGCTCCACCCACCAGCGGAGCCGGTCATAGACTTCTTTTTCGTCAAAGTATTGTAAAGCCATTTTTACATAAATATTACCATGCTTGGCCTCGGAAGTCCAGAGCATTTTGTAGAATTTTTTGAGTTCCGGATCGTCCAGGGCTTCTTCCACCAGTCGAAATCGTTCTGCGCCCCGCATTTCCACCAGTGAACCTACCAGGAGACGGTCCATGAACCGCGGAAGAATCGGTGTTTTCATCAGGGTCATCAGGGCCCGGATATATGGATCTTCAGGCATGGAGGAGGGGAGTAGCACCCCACGGGCTTCCATAATCTGGTAAACGAGCTTAAAATGTTCCAGTTCTTCCAGCGCGGTTTCGATGAGGTCGGGCAGAATCGCCGTCCGGTCGGGGTACTTGGCTACCATGCTGAGGGCCATGGCACTTGCTTTCCGCTCGCAGTCCGCATGGTCTCTTAGAAAAGCATCAAAATCGTGGATTACGGCCTGCACCCATTCGGGAGGGCTGGCAGCCGCTATATCCATGCTGAGTTTCATGTGCTCTGGAACAGGATATAGATGAGTAAGAATAAGACCAGGGTAATGATGATCACGACGGTGAAGAAGTTTTTCATTTGCCTGGCATCCTTTTTGACAAAGGATTTTTTTGTACCAGATTTTTTCATAAGGAAAGAACGGATTTATATCCCCAAATCTAATGAACTGCCTTCAATTCCCGGCCGGGCCCATGGTTTATATTCAGCAAGCTTAACCTTCCGGATGGCATCATAAAATTCAGTGACCCTTTGGTCCACCAGGATATCCATGGCCAGGAGGGGCCTGCTCAAATGGATGCCCTCAAGGGTCCGGCATCTGGACAACGCCACATAGGTCTGGCCAAATTCAAAGGCTCCCCGGCCCAGGTCGATCCGGATCCGGTCAAAGGTTTTGCCCTGGCTTTTGTGAATCGTGACGGCCCAGGCCAGGCGGATGGGATATTGGCGAAAGAGGCCGGTCACCTCTGCTTCCAATTCTTTTTCGGCATTGAGGCGGTAACGGACCATTTGCCATTCCAGAGGAGTGATTTCAAGTACCTTGGTGCCAGCCTCCTTTTCGATACAAACCGAGATGCGGTCGTGTTCAAGGCCGGTCACTCTCCCGATGCTGCCATTCACAAATTCTTTGGCAGGGTCATTCCGTACAAACATGACCTGTGCGCCTTCTTTAAGCACCAGCAAGCTATCCGTCGGGTAGCTTTTCGGATTAAACTCTCCTTCAATGACGGCCTGGTACTGATAAGATTTTCCTCCAAGGGCCATCAGCCTGGTGGTATTGATCTGGTCTGCAATCCGGTTGGTCGAGGACAGGGTGATCACAAAATCGCTGGCCAGTTCCATGGTCCCGGCCCGTTCATTGATCAGGTCCAGGTCGTCCTGGTCAAAGTCGCGCGTTCTGACCCGGTCCAGGAGTTGGATAAACTGGAATTCGGCCTGCCGGTATACATGATGCAACTCGATCAGCCTGACATCAAAACCATCCCTGAATACTTTGGCTGAATAAAAATAGGGGGTCTCATAAATCTGGCTCAGATGGTCGCGCTCTGTCTGTGTGGCCAAAACCGGTGGCAACTGGTAAAGGTCTCCGAAGAAGACAACCTGGACGCCTCCAAAAGGTTCCTCCTTTCCCCGGTTGATTCTAAGAAATACATCGATCTGATCAAGCAGGTCCGCCCTGACCATCGAAATTTCGTCGATGACCAGCATTTCCATCCTTTTGTACAGCTGGTGATTGGAAAGCCGGTGGATTTGTTTCCGGTTGAGCGGGTAAGGTGGAAAACTGAAAAAACTATGAATGGTCTGCCCTCTTACATTAAGGGCTGCAATCCCTGTAGGAGCCACGACGACCACTTTTTTCCGGGTCGTGTCCTTGAATAGCTGCAACAGAGTGGATTTGCCTGTCCCTGCCTTGCCTGTAATGAAATAGGATGCATCTGTGTTTTCCAATAAAGTAAGGCATTGACGAAAGTCTGAAGTCAGCGTCAGTGGTTCAAACCTGGATGAAGACAAAATCGCGGACAATATTTTTTCAAATATATGCATATAATAAGCGCTTAACTAAGATCTTTGCGCGCCGGAAATGCCCGGTTGGTTATGGAAGAAATTAAACCTTTCAATTTCAAGCAGTTTACCATTGCCCAGGACAAGGTGGCCATGAAAGTCGGGACAGACGGCGTATTGCTTGGTGCCTGGACGGATGTCACCGGATGCGCGACCATTCTGGACGTAGGTACGGGCTCCGGACTCATCGCTCTTCAAATTGCTCAGCGTCTGGAAGGGAAGGCGGCCATACACGGCATCGATATTGATCCGGCAGCCTGCGAACAAGCCAGGGAAAACTTCGAAGGCTCCCCGTGGAGAGCCAGCATGACCGTTCTGCAAGAATCCATCCAGGACTACTCCGGCAGGGAAACTAAAAAATATGAATTGATCGTAAGCAATCCCCCTTTTTTCACCGGGGGGCTGCTTTCCCAGAACCAGGATAAAAACGATGCCCGGCACACAGTAAAACTCCCACATGGAGACCTGCTCCGGGCGGTCAGCCGCCTGCTTAAACCTGAAGGACGGCTCGGCCTCATATTGCCATACCTCCAAGGTCTGAGGTTTATAGAAATTTCGGAGTCTTATAGCTTATTCCCATTGAGGATTACTGAAGTGAGGTCCCGGGAGGACAAGCCGGTCGAACGCATGTTGATTGAACTTGTTTACGATAAATCAGTTGCTCCTGTGTTAAATAGCCTGGTGATTCATAAGGGTGAAAACGAATACACCACGGAATATATGGACCTGACGCGGGCCTTTTATCTTAATTTTTAAATGGCAAAGATGAGTTTCAGTCCGCTCCCCTTTATCTATGGCAGCAATATCTACGAAGTAAACCTGAGGCAATATACCACCTCAGGAAGCCTGAAGGAATTTTCAGGCCATCTTAGAAGGCTCCGCGATATGGGGGTTGAAATCCTCTGGTTCATGCCCCTCACACCTATATCCATAAAAGCGAGAAAAGGCACATTGGGAAGTTATTACGCTGCCCGAGATTTCAGATCCATCAATCCTGAATTCGGCTCTGAACATGATTTCCTCCAACTGGTCGACCAGGCTCACCGGCTGGGTTTGAAAGTCATTATAGACTGGGTAGCCAATCATACCGGGTGGGACCATACCTGGACCCGGACCAACCCGGAATATTACCTTAAAAATGACGCCGGCCATTTTTTTGAAAAAAACGGGTGGGAGGACGTGATCGACCTGGATTATTCCTCCAAAGCCATGCGAAAAGCCATGATGGAAGCCATGGGAGACTGGGTCAGGCGCTATAATATCGATGGATTCAGGTGTGACATGGCCATGCTGGTTCCCCTGGACTTTTGGGTAGAGGCCCGTGAGATCCTTGACCGGATTAAACCATTGATCTGGCTGGCTGAATGTGAAGACCCCGCTTATTATGCAGCCTTTGATACGATGTATGCCTGGGAATGGATGCATGCCACTTCTGCCGTTTACCGGGGGCAACACGATAAATTTCACCTGGAGCATATTTTATTCAGGTACAGGGACCGGATGCCCCATGGTAAAAGAATCTGCTTATTTACCAGCAACCACGATGAAAACAGCTGGAATGGCACGGAGTATGAGCGTTATGGAGAAAGCGCTTTGCTTTTCGCGGCACTGAATATGATCCTGCCCATGAGTATACCTTTGATCTATTCGGGACAAGAATTGCCGCTCCGGCACCGGTTGAAATTTTTCGATAAGGATGAAATTCCCTGGTCGGGCGACCCTGAACTGGCTACTTTCCATGGGACCCTGCTCGAACTGCGGAAAACCAATCCGATGTATGGAAAACCTCTTGTTGAGTTTTCTATCAATACATTGTGTGATGATCATCGTGTCCTGACCATTCAGGCAGGGATACCCGGGCAAAGGGATATCGCAGGTTTATTTAACCTGAGCTCAATGACCGTTCCTTTCAGGTTAAACAGGCAATTTTTGCCGGGAATCTATCAGAATATTCTGACCGGTGGCCGATTTGATCCCACTCGTGAAAATCATATGCAATTATCACCCTGGGATTTCAGATTGTATGAAAATACCCGGGTGCCCTGAGCCTCCCTGTTAATTTGCCATGGCGTGGGCCTGGCTGATCAGCTCTTTGGCTTTGAGAAGTATGGTAGTGTCTTCCAATTCCACTATTCCGCCATTAGGGCCGGGTTGAATATGTTGATCCACTATCTTACCGTCAACAAATTTCTTCGCGCCAAAATAATTTCTTACCGTCTGTTCGTCAATATTTAAATCGTGGGCAATTTTGGAAACCCCCCCTGTGGGCAAACTGTGCTTGATCTGTCTCAATTCTTCAAACGTGATATGCATATTCAAGTGGTTTTGGATGAATAAATACTTTGAACACCTCAATTTAAATTCTTTCCATTCGAATTGCAAGAAAATGATAATATATTAACAATTAAATACGCTCCATTACCATGACCTTTTATAGAATTAAACGGACGATGAAATTCGGAGTGAATAAGCCTCCCTTAGATCAGCTTGGGAGCTGTTTTAGTGGAATAGGCTGGTTGTTAATCGTTTAACTCTGTCGTGGCTCGAAAAGGTCCCTCAGGCTTAGAGTACGGATTCAACCGGATGGTAGTATAGGTCAAAAGCCTCAGCCACTCCCTGGTATACTACTTTGCCATCCACGATATTAAGCCCCTTGCGCAGGCCGTAATTTTCGTCGCAGGCCTTTTTCCATCCCTTGGACGCCAGTTCAAGGGCATAGGGGAGGGTTGCATTGGTCAGAGCGATGGTGGAAGTGTAGGGCACCGCACCGGGCATATTGGCTACACAATAATGGACGATATCGTCAATAATAAATACCGGATCGGCATGTGTGGTCGGCCTGCACGTTTCTATACATCCGCCCTGGTCAACCGCTACATCGACCAGGACCGTTCCCGGACGCATGGACTTGAGCATTTCCCGGGTGATGAGGTGAGGAGCCTTTGCCCCTGGAATCAGCACAGCACCAACAATAAGGTCGTGATTTCCGATGAGTCTCCGGATATTGTATTCGTTGCTGTACATCGTGACCACGTTGGGGGGGAGGATATCTGCAAGATGCCTCAACCTGTTAAGGTTTACGTCCAGGATGGTCACCATCGCTCCAAGCCCTGCTGCCATTTTCGCAGCCTGGGTACCTACGATGCCCCCTCCCAGGACCAATACTTTACCGGGTGGAACGCCGGGAACACCGCCCAGTAAGATCCCGCGGCCCTGAGAAGGCCTTTCCAGGTATTTGGCACCCTGCTGGATGGCCATACGGCCGGCAACTTCTGACATGGGAACGAGCAGGGGCAAGGAATGGTCCGGGGCCTCCACGGTTTCATAAGCCAGGCAAACTGCTTTATTTCGAATCATGGCCATGGTAAGCGCCTCACTGGATGCAAAATGAAAATAAGTGAAAACCAGTTGATTGGGTCGGATCAGATCGTACTCCGATTCAATCGGTTCTTTCACCTTGAGGATCATCTCCGATGAGCGATAGGTTTCTTCGATACCAGGCAATACAACCGCTCCGGCATGGGTGTAGTCCTCGTCTGTAAATCCGCTGCCTTCACCTGCGGTAGACTGGATCTGGACCGTGTGGCCCCGTTTGATCAATTCCATGACCCCTGCCGGGGTTACGGCCACTCTGTTCTCATTGCTTTTGATCTCCTTGGGAACTCCTATTTTCATACGGGTATGGTATTTGGTCAGCTTAAATGGTCGGAGCCAAAGATAATTTGTTTTGTTAAAAAAAGCAGGCCTCTGATTGCTCAGAGGCCTACATATGGTACTTGGATGATTCCTTTTTTTGTCAATGGATTCCCATCAGGATCATCTTGCGGGTTTCTCTTTCCACAGCGGTTTCAATGGAATAATAATAAACTCCGGATCCACCGATGGTCTCTTTTTCCAGCCTGATCTGATTAAATCCTTTTAATCCGTTCATTTTCCGGGAATGGATGGTTTTGCCGGTCAGGTCGGTAATCCGGAGGGTGATGGTTTCTTCCCGGGGCAAGTCAAACGAGATCAGGGTATGGGTCTGGAATGGATTGGGTACATTCTGGTATAAGGAGAATCGGGCCTGGTCATCCTGGTTGTCAAAAACAAGGCGGACTTCGCCGGTTTCACGGCCATTATAGGATTCTGACTGGGTATACATGCTATTGATGGCAAGGTCTTCACTGAGCCTCACGGACTTCAGGGCGCGTACGCGCAGTGAAAATAAAGGTTGATTGGAATCGAACGTCATGCCGGAAACATCGTTCCAGCTCGCCGTGAGGTAATCATTCCGGATAAGGCCGACGTGGCGTTGATCCAGGGGAAGTGAACCGCTCTGAATATCCAGGATTTGCAGGCCTTCATGTTTCAGGCTGAATTGGAATGCTTCGATGCCCTTGAAATTGGACGAAGTCAGGGTTATTACCGCTTCTTCCCCCTGGGACAGGACCTGATCGCTCGTCCGGAAGGTAAGCGGCTTGGCGGCCGACCTTACCTCCAGCCCCATCAGGCTGTGGGCCTGAACGGTATTGTTCAGGTCGCCGATTTTAATCCCTGTGAAATCCCTGTTCAATTCGTCCGCGGACAGGCCTTTGATGTCAATCGCTTCCGGGAAAGAATAAGGAGCCTGCATATTGAACTGATAGGATTTGGGCACAAACCTCCAGCTCTTGTTTGATGGAAAATCATCGTAAAGGAATAAAATCAGTTTCCTGAGTTCTATCAGGTCGAGGGCCGTGATTTCCTTGTCGTTGTTGACATCGGCGGCAACCATGTCGTAACCGGAGGTAAAAGGATGAACGCCCAGGATGTGTTTTTGTATCATCAGAAGGTCAATGGTGCTCACCCCGTTGGAAGGCTGGTCATTCCGGGAGGGCTTCAGCACATATTGACTGTGCATCGGCAGGTTTACAAAGGCATATTGCCCGCTCACCGAAGTCCGGAATGCAGGGATGGTGAGATTCGACTGTGCTTCCACCACCACATGCTCGACCGGCTCATTCTGCTGGGTCCGGACCATGCCTGAAATGCTACCTGCCACACTGGCTGCATCGTCGCATACATCCCCCATGCCATCCTGAATGCTGATAAAGGTTGCGCAATAATCAAAATTGCCTGCCTCGTCCCAGACGTAGATATCGATCTGGACCGTAAAGCTGATCCCGTTTGGAATATCTTCACATTTGAAAACCTTGCAACTATCCGCGATACTGGGACCAAAACTGAATCTGAGGTTTTCCCTCGAGGTGCAATTGTCATAACTGCCCGCATCCAGGTCTTTGGCCCATACCTTGATTTCACCGGTGGTGGGCATGATCACGGTAGCTACGCCGAAATAGCAGTACGGAGTCGGTTTTTTACAATCGCGCACCCTGAGGATGAAGGTGCAGGTGTCTTCATTGCCGCAGTTGTCCTCCGCAATCACATGTACCAGTGAAACACCCTGAGGTTGAACAATGCTCAGTGCTTTCTGTTCGCCTGAGCTTGATTTGTCGATGCTGTTTTTATTATATCTTTTTGCAACCGTATCTGCAGGAGCCGGGTTTTCATCAATTTCCCAGCGATAACTGAGCAGGTCGGTAGCCGTGCAGTTGTCGGATGCGGTGAACGGGATATAAATCGAAGGCAGTTCGCAATGTTCATCATAAATGCACACCGTGGTATCCCGGCAGTTTACCAATGGAGCAATGGTATCCCTGATGAGTATGATCTGAATATAAGTCATGAACCCGTCTCCGTTGTCTTTCAGGTTCCGGTACACGCAGGGCCTTTTAACCTCATCAGCGACCAGCCTGTCGTCAACGATGATGTCCTGGTCACGGGCATGCTGGCTGGGATCAAATTTGCACCAGTCGATGATTTTCCAGGTCCGGATGATTTTATAGCAGGCGTCCGGTACGATATCAAATCGCTGGTCTTCAAAGTTGACGCCCACCAGTTCACATTCATCGTCCATGATCATCGGCCTGCCGATGGCCTCCGGTGATAAATCTTCACTGAGATCGCATACGGTGATTTTATCCGCCGGGAACAAAACCTCAAAATCGGAACGGTGTTTGGTAACGATTTTTTGTTCTACCGAAACTGAATTCCCACACTTATCCGAAACGGTCCAGGTGCGTTTTATCCAGCCATTGTTGCACTTGTCAAAATAGGATTCGTCCTCGTGTGTGAGGCTGGTCGGGTCCATCCAGCAATTGTCCCAGATCCAGAATTTATTTGTTCCGGGGCTTGTCGAACCGGGGTTGCCATTATTCAGCACCGGCTCGCTGAATTGAGTAAAAGGATCAATCCGGGCGCCGGTATCGGTGCTGTCCTTGACGAGCCAGCTGCGGCAGTATATCGGGAACCAGGTGTTTTGCTCGGGGATGCAGGGTGCCATTTCGCCATGTTCATCGGGATGGGAATTGCCATAGATATTGCATCCGTACCAGCCATAGGCTTTTTTGGTCGGGTCAATGGTATCCCCTTGATAGCTGTCATTTTCGATGATGGATTCTATGGCATTGTACGGTTTGTATTTCTTATCCTGGCAGCGTTTGTCCTTGGCATTGTCCGGCGTCCAGTCATCGTCGTCACAAGCCGCATATTCATTGCTGTATTTTTGTTCACGGGCGCTGTTGTCGCAATAAAGAAAAAGGTCATCGGGTTTTTCTGCTACCGGCGGGGTTTTATCGTCTACGAATACCGTGATCATGCAATCACTGTATAATCTTTTGCTGCAGGTATTGCCCGGGGCATAGGAATTAGCGGCGTCTGTTAGTTTGGGATTTCCGGATGGATCGTAAAATTCGGGGAAACATACCGCTGGACCGAAGTAGAGGTCACGGTCGGGGATCAATTGAGTTGCCCCGGCGTATTTGGGTTTCCAGTATTCTTTTCCGGACTTATTGATGAGGTATGAAATAAGTTTCCATTGTTTATCCAGGCAGAGCCAGGGCAGGGGAGTAAGGCACTTGTTGGCAGGGTCGGTGTCCAATACGTAATTGTGCCACAACATATAGGAAGGATAGGTATTGTAGCAAAACCAGGAATGCGGGCTGCAGGAGTATATATGTTCATCGTGCCTGGGAACTCCGCAAGCTTCATAGACCCGCAGGACCAGTTGGTTTTCATTGCAGTCTGTGAGATCAATATAATCGTTGAATAAATAACAATTGATCCAGTTCTCGATGATCTCGTTGTACTTGTCCTTGTGCTTTTCGTATGCCGTTGGGCCACAGGAATCTTTGATGGCCTGGGCATAAAGTTCCCGGTAGTGGGTGATGGAATCCATATGCGCTACGGCGAAATGAAGGATGTCGCAACAATTGTCCCTGCTACCGTTGTCCAGGTCAGCGGCATAGATCCTGCTCCAGCACTGTTCGGGATCCAGAGTGGTCTGTGTATATTCATCACACACCGGATTGGGCGGTGTCTCATCGGTAATGCATACGAGTATTAGGCCCGCATAGTCCAACTCAAACTCATCAGCCACGACGCCGGTCTTCCGGTTGATCAATTTGCCTGTGCCCTTGGTGGAGTTGAAACATTCGTCCCAGGCCTGGATTTTGATGGGATAACATCGCCGTGGCCAGGCAATGTCTTTAAGGTAGTCAATGGCTACCCCTTTTGTAGCCGTGATATAGTTATTCGGAGCCGCCGGTAGCGTAAAGCAGTCTTTGGGGCTACCTGCCTTTGTGACCAGTTTGGTGACATCGTTTGGATCCAAAAAGGTGAAGTCATAGGTCTGGGTCACTTTGCTGCAATCTTCAGTAACCAGGCTGTCCAGGCAGAATCTGGCATTACAATCGTGAGGGCTGGTGACTACTTCTTTCCGGTAACCCGGATAAACCACGTCATATATCGTATCATTAAGCAGAACAGGGAAACTGGCGGTGTTTTTTACTTCCGGTGCCTGCTTATCCATGATATTGATGTATTGCACGCATACGGTATCCTCCCCCGTGCACCAGTCGGTGAATCTCCACTCTCTGCGGATTTTGAAACCGGATCCGCAAATGGGGAATATCAAATCATTGTAATAGAAAATAAGCTTGCACAGCACGCCACCGGAAGGATACATGCTTACACAAGTATCGATCAATTCATGTTCGCTGTTGAATACACTGTCTTTGATGTAAGGAACGACCTTAAGAAGGGGGGAAATACACTTGCGGCTGCCGCTGTTGAAGGTGTCTCTTGACTGCAAGTCCAGGAGCTTTTCCGGCGAAGGGTAGTTTGGGCTGGAAGCAACAGAGGAAAAAACGAAGAGATCAAAATTGCTTCGTTGGCTGTAACTGTCCGTATTGTTCGCTTTTTTGCACCAGACCAGGCAATTCAACGTCACATCATCGGGGCACTTGATCAATTCGAAGGAATCTCTTCTGATGGTCAGGGTATCCGTGCAGGTCCCGGAATTTCCCCAGGTATCAAAAGACCGGATTTTACGGATCACATGGCCAATCCCAATTGGGGATATACAACTTAATTCCTCCCAGCGCAGGGACTCGATAACTGATTTTCCATCTTCCTCACAATTGTCCACGATTTGTTCCACCAACTTATTGTAACGGGCCAATTGAAAACATGAAATCACGGCATCAGAACAAAACGGCTGAGGCGGTGCTTTGTCTTCAACCGTTACATATCCCCAGCAACTGTTTCCCTTGACGGAAACATTGTAAACCATGGTATAACCAATGTGAGAGCGGTTGACATCAGTGCCATTCAGTCTGGCAGTCCCAAAAGGGTAGGTCAACTTAACCGAATAAGTGCACGTAGGGTCGGGATTCTCGAGAAAATCATCGGCATCGAAACTGCGGGAGCATCCGTTTGCCGGCAGAGAAGCGTGAATATGATCGTTGCAAATCAGATTACATTGGGCGTAGGCGGGGAGGGTGAAGAAACCGGCACAAACACTTACAATTAAACAAGATCTAAATAGGTTTTTCACGGTGATTATGAATTCGTTATAAACCCGAAATTTAGAATAACATTAAGCAAAAAGCATGCTTCAATCCCTGCTATTTGGTATATTTCTTTAACTTATACATGCTAGTTATAATATTAGATTCTAAGGATTTATATCACAGGGGGTGACATAGATAAAGGGCTGTAATATGTTTGGGTGAATACCGGGCCAAAGCGTTAAAATATCCCGGTCAAAAAAAAAAGGACCCGGCCATACGGCCAGGTCCTCTAATCAAGACAACATTTCTATAAAAAAGATCAATGGTAAGATCCTTTCAAAAACTTCAGGATTTATTCCACCAACAACATTTTTTTGGTATCGCTGAACGATTTCGTTTT
>CAYOPD010000010.1:62761-65053 GCA_964405735.1 uncultured Saprospiraceae bacterium
CCCAGGTATTTGGTATTCTTGCCATCAACGGCATAAGCTTCTGCCCGGGTAAATCTGGAATTGATTTTCAGGCTTTCGCTCAGGGCTACGTCTTTTGTAGCTTTTACTTTCAGGCTGAAGGCGATATCATCCGTCCTCAGGTTGATGCCTTTATCTTTACTCCAGCTGGTGGTGATATAACCCTGGTTCAATTTGGTCAGGCCAAAGTTGCTGGCGTCGACATCCAGGCTGCCCTTATGGATATCCACCAGGGACAATCCGCTGAGCGCGAGCGAAAACTGGTAACCTTCGATACCAGAGAAATTGTCTGCGTGAAAATCAATCGTAGCGGTTTCACCGGCTTTGAGATGACGATCTTCTGTTCTGAATTGCAGGATTCCGCTTGCCCCCCGGGCTTCGGCGCCTAGGAGGCTGTGCGGGGTGGCGGTAGTGTTGACGTCCCCGATCTTGATGCCCACAAAGTCCTTATTCAGTTCATCCTGGCTGAGTTTACTGATATCAATTTGTTCTGGGAAAGCTGTTTTTAATGGATTTTTTCCATTTTCAAATTTGAAGGACTTGGGCACAAATCTCCAGCTTTGATTGTTGGGAAGTTCATCGTACACGGCCAGGATCAGTTTCCTCAATTCTACCAGGTCGAGTACCGTGATGTCGGTGTTTTTATCGACGTCAGCGGCAATCCACTTGTAGGCGGAATTGAACGGGCTGGATCCGAGGATATGCTTCTGAATCAATACAAGGTCAATCGTGCTTACTCCATTCATCGGATCGTCATTGCGGGCGGGGATGATGCTGTAGTCTGCTTTCATGGGCAGCCCTCCGAAGGAATACTGGCCTTTCACATCGGTGAGGTAGGCCGGCATGTTTAGCGGAGCTTTCACATTCATTTTTACTTTTTCAACAGCATCATCGTTTTCGGTGGAAATCTTACCGGCAATGGATCCGGCGTTTTCAATACTATCGTTACACTTGTTGCCAATTCCATCCTGCAGCAACAGATAGGTCCGGCAATAATCTTTATTGTCATAAGCATCCCATACATAAATGTCCACTTCAATGGTGTTGCTGATTCCGTTTGGAATGTCGGCGCAGCTGAACACTTTGCTGGTCACGCTCTTGTCGGGTCCGAAACTGAAAACCAGGTCTGTTTTTGGTGTACAGTTGTCAAAGCTGCCTGCATTCAGGTCGCTGGCCCAAATGGTGATTTCACCGGTAGTGGGCATGATGACGGTGGCTATCCCGTTGTGACAGTAAGGAGTCGGTTCTTTGCAGTCTTTTACGGTAAGTACAAAACTGCAGGTATCCTCATTTCCACAATTGTCGGAAGCAATGACGTGCACCAGGTGGGTCCCGTCTTTTATGGTATTGGAAGTAAAGGCGGTGACTCGTGCATAGCTTTTTTGATCGATGTTGGCTTTGTTGTATTTGCGTCCGTCGATGTCGCTTGCTGAAGCATTCAAATCCAATTCCCACCGGAAGGAGATGCTGCCGGAAGCGGTACAGTTGTCAGTGGCAATGAAAGGAACCGACAAATTTGGCGCCGTACAATTGGCATCTGTGCCGGTATACAGGCAAATGGTCGTGTCGGCACATGCAATTACGGGAGCTTCTGTGTCAATCACCTTGATGATCTGCGTGTAGGTGATATAGCCGTCGCCTTCGTCTTTCAGGTGCCGGTAAATGCAGTACCGCTCGGTTTTATGAGCTACCTTACGATCATCCACGATCACTTCCGGCTTGCGGTAGTGGGCAATGGGATCGTATTTGCACCAGTCAATCAGTTTCCAGGTGCGCACGATTTTGTAGCAGGCATCCGGAACAATATCATAACGTACATCTTCGTAATTAACACCGACCAACTCGCACTCGTCGTCCATGATGATGGGCGTACCAGTGGCTTCGGGTTTCAGGTTGCCAGCTCCATCACAATTCACAGTAAGGTCTTCGGGGAATTCAACCTCAAAGTCGGAACGGTGCTTGGTGATGATTTTCTGGTCGCAGACCACCGTGGTGCTGCATTTGTCCGTTGCGGTCCAGGTTCGTTTCAACCATCCGTTTCCGCAATTGTCAACATATTGTTCATCCTTGGAAGTAACCGTGCCAATCCAGCAGTTGTCCCAGATGATAAACTCGCCTTCATCCACATCTTCACCGCGGCCGCCACTCCTCAGGACCGGCGTCCAGAAAGCGGTCTTCGGATCCACCTTGGCTCCGGAGTCTTTCCGGTCCAGGCAGAGCCAGGTATGGCAGTAGATCGGAGCCCACTTGTCTTCGTTGTTTTCGCAGATTTCT